>JAJFIG010000381.1 GCA_021775195.1 Rhodospirillales bacterium
CCCGGGAACCTCGATCATGACACCCAGGGGCGGTAACGGATCGGGGACGGACACACCGCGCCGCTTGAGGCGGCGGGCGCTCCGGACCATGAGGTCCCTGGCCCGGCGCACCTCGGGCACGGCGAAGACCATGGGCAGCAGAATGCGGACGCTGTCATGGTCGGCGGCGGCTCGCAGGATCGCCCGGAGTTGAACCTCGAACACGTCGCTGCGGGCCAGGGACAGGCGGATGCCCCGCATGCCTAGGGCCGAGGAGACGCTGGCGCCGAAATCGCCCATCAGCGCCGCCGCGGTCTTCTCGCCGCCAACGTCCAGTGTGCGTACGGTGACGGGACGACCTTCCATGGGCGCGATCAGTTCCGAGAGCGCCTGGTACTGCTCTTCCTCGTCCGGGATGTCGTCCCTGTTCATGAACAGGAACTCGCTACGCAGCAGGCCAATGCCTTCGGCGCCGGCCTGGGCAACCATCTTCAACTCGATGGGCAGTTCGACGTTGGCCTGGAGGGTGATCCTGGTATCGTCCCGGGTGACAGCCGGCTGGCGGCGCAGGCGCGCGAGGCGGCGCAGGTTATCCTGGCGTTTGGACTTGCGGCGGCGGTAGAGACCAAGGGTCGCCGCCGTCGGATTGACGATGATCCGTCCGGTATCGCCGTCGACGATGATCGGATCATCGGTGGCGACCTTGCCGAGGAACCCGGAAAGGCCCATCACTGCCGGAAGACCCAGGGCTCGGGCCATGATGGCGGTGTGGCCTTCGGCACCACCCAGCGCCGTGGCGATACCGGCCACCCGATCCGGGTTGAGCTGGGCCGTGTCCGCCGGAGTCAGTTCCTCGGCGACGATGATGCTTCCCTTGGGCAACTGGGAAAACGGCTTGATCGGTGTTTTCGTGAGGTTGCGCATAAGGCGGTTGGCGATACCGCGGATGTCGTTGAGGCGCGCGGCGATGTACGCATCCTCCATGGCTTCGAAACTCTTGGCGATCTCCGCGATCTCGGCATGGACGGCGGCTTCGGCGTTGATCCGGTTCTCGGCGATGCGCCGGTGGGCGCCGCGTACCAGACGTGAATCCTGAAGCATCTGGGAATAGGCATCCATCAGATAACCTAGTTCCTGGGAGGCATCGGCGGGCATGGACTGGGACTTGGTGCGCAGGCGGCTGATCTGGCGGCGGGCCAGGGTGACCGCTCGCTTCAGCCTGGCCTGTTCGGCCTTAACTTCGGCGACGGCGACGCGGTACTCGGGGACGGCGACAGCACCGGATTCGTGGACGTGGACGACACCGATGCCGATCCCCGCCGAAATCCCCAGTCCTTCGAATTCCTGTTGCTTGCCGGTCACGCGTCCATCCTGTGATCAGGCGGTGCAGCATCCATGAGGACGCGAATCAGTCCTCTTCGAACTTGTTCTCGATCAGTGCCATCAGAGCGGTAATGGCGGCTTCGGCCTGGCGGCCGGTGGCGCTTAGCTTGACCTCACTTCCCGGGCTTGCCGCCAGCATCATGAGCCCCATGATCGAGTTTCCGGAAACGGTCTGGCCGCTGCGGGTGACAGATATTTTGGCGTCGAACCCGGTGGCCAGCTTGACAAACTTTGCGGCGGCGCGGGCATGCAGGCCGCGTTGATTGCGAATAGTCGCGGTCCTGTTGACGGTACGTTTCTTCCGCTGTGCTGCTGTTCGGCCAGGGCTCATTTCCGGCCCTGGGTGAGAAGCTGCGAAGCGATGTTGATATACTTTCGCCCGGCCTCTTGCGCGCTGAGTGCCGCTTGGGCCAGGGACTCCGCCTTGCGGACGCTCGCCAGCTTGATCAGCATGGGCAGGTTGACGCCGGCAATGACCTCGACGTTGGCCTTGTCAATGATCGAGATGGCGAGGTTGGACGGCGTTCCCCCGAACATGTCGGTGAGCAGGACAACACCGTCGCCCGTGTCCACCTTGGCAACGCCTTTGAGTATCTCCAATCGGCGCTGTTCCATGTCATCGTCGGGACCGATGCAGACGGTCTCGATGTCGGTTTGCGGCCCGACCACGTGCTCGAGGGCGGCGATGAGCTCCACGGCCAGACGGCCGTGGGTTACCAGCACCATGCCGATCATCGTTCGTACCTGATCATTGCGGTGTCACTCCGAAAGATGGGCGATCATGCCGTTAATCCGTCAATTTGACCAAGTCTTTGTGGTGCAGATGCACTCGCTGATCCTGGCCTTTCAACCATGTCGCCAATCTTTCGGCGACGAAAACCGAGCGGTGGCGACCGCCCGTACATCCGATGGCGATGGTAAGATAGCTCTTACCCTCGGCGGCGTAGCGTGGCAGCAGAGGCAGCAATAGCGCGGTCAAACCATCGAAGAACTGCTGGAACCCCTCGTCGCCGGCAATGTAGTCGGCCACTGCCTTGTCGCGGCCCGATTGCGGCCGCAGGTCGGGATCATAGTGGGGATTGATGAGAAAGCGAACGTCGAACACGAGATCGGCATCGCGAGGCAGGCCCTGGCGGAAGGCGAAAGAGGTCACGAAGACGACAAGTCCGGGCGCCGCGTCAAGCCGGAAATGACCTTCGAGGATGCGCTTCAGGTCGCCGGGGCCGACGCCCGTGGTGTCAAGAACCAGGTCGGCGCGCTCGCGCAGGACCGATACCACTTGGCGTTCGCGTAAAATACCGTCGCTTACCGGCCGGTCGGCCGCCAGGG
>JAJFIG010000382.1 GCA_021775195.1 Rhodospirillales bacterium
CTCCATCAGCGGATGCCAGGTATCGTCGTCCGCCGCCAACCAGTCCTCCAGGCGCACCCGCCCCTGATTGAGACGGGCGAATTCACCGCCCAGCGTCGTCATAAGGGTGCGTATGCTCTGCTTGTCCAACCGCCCCAGGCGCCAATCCAGGGCTAAACGATTCAGTCCCATGGCGTCCCGCGCCCGCGACAACGTCACCCGGCTCTCCGGATTGGGAACCTGTTCGGAACGGGTATAGAGGCCGGCAATCATGGTCTTGAGCTGACCGTGTTTTCCCTCGGCAAGCCGGATATAAGTGTCGCGCACAACGTCATCAAGGTTTTTGAGTACGCTCCAAATCTTATCCCCGATATCGTCCGGCAACGCGCCGTCCTTCAGGCCCTGCCAAATATCCTGAGCCGCCTCGGGACCCGAGCCAATCGCGTAGTAGGGAAAGAACTGGGCGCTGGCATTGAGCACTTGCTCGTGCTTCTGCGTTGCAACGCCCAAACACAAGGCTGGTAAATGAGGCACTTCGCCCCGGTCCGTACGCGAGAACATATCGGCGAGTCTGTCTACATCGCCGCCGACTACCATCCCCGACAAGGAATGGGGATGTTCCATGAAAAACCGGCCGACCAGGTCCTTTTCATTGCCAAGGCCTTTGGAGGCCACTCCGCTTGATACCAGCAACAGACGGGGATTCTCGAGGCCGCCGCAGGCAAGGATGAAATACTTGGCCGACACGCGTCCCGCCGGCCCCTTGAGCGCCCGTACGTCCACGTATTCTACGGTGGTGGCGTCACCTGCCTGAATGTTGGTCACGTTCGCATGCAGGAAAACCCGGATATTGTCGGCGGCCTCCAGGTCTTTCCGATAGGTCTCCCCGAAGCCGGTCAAAGGCCCTATCTGCCAAAATCTTGTTCTGATCCTGTCCTCGTCCAGTGCCGGCCGCTGGATCCCAAGTTTGTCCCACACCCGCTCGTCGTACGAATAGGAACCCAACTGGCACACCGGCTGGGCTCGTTCGTAATAGGGCAGCAGCGTCCTCTTGGTAATGGGCCAGCCGCTGTAGGGCACCCAGGGGCGGACCTCGAAGTCGATCTCGTTGAGCGGCGTACACCACCCGCCCCAATGATTGGTCGAGCCGCCCAGAAACCGCAGGCGCGTCACGTCTAGGCCGAAATAGGGGCGGCCGAGGTTTTCGCCGGCGTACAAGTCCTGGATGTCATCGTCGAAATCCAAGCCGCCGCTTTCCACCAGGCAGACACGGATGGCTGAGCCGATGAATTCGCGGGCAATGGTAATCCCCGCCGCGCCTCCTCCGATGATGCAGAGGTCGCTCTCGATGAGCGCCCCATCGCCCGCAGACCTGAAATCGGTAAACACCGCCCGAACCCTATAGCAAAATGGTCAAGGCACAGACTCGGGCTTCCGTCCGAGCCAGGACCCAGCCGTCGATGATCACGGTATCGCCTCGCCGGAAGTCCCGTTCCCGGGCCCGGGCTATCATGTCCTCTAGCCCGCGAATCGGCCGCGCCCGCCCGGCATCATTCACCATTTCCCCAAGGATCCGATCGCCATCGGCTTCGTCGGGATAAGAATCCAGGTACTGCCTGCCCATGACCTGAGCGGCACCGACGTCATCGAACAACGCAAGAATTCGGCGCCTGTAGATCGCCCGCGCAAAGTGCCCCGCCGGATATCCCGCCATGGCGGAAATCGATTTGAAAACAAAGGGTAAAAAGAGACCGAGGGAGGCCATAACGATGAACGACCGCCGTCTAAGACCCGCCATGTCGTCTCCCACTCGAACAGGAACACAGCCGACGCGGCACCCCGTGCCGACGCCATTTACCTAACCGGACGTTACCACCATGCCAGCGCCCGGGTCCACACCCCGAATCTTGGAACCTGCATAGCCGCTTAGGTGATTTCGTGATATTATCCCGGACGTTCGTGAGCCAATCAGGAAATCGTGTATCAAGGGAAATTCAGGGTGTATTTCGCGCCCCGTTATTATTTGCAATAACAGGGACGGGCCCGACGGACATCGCGTCGACGCTGGATTTTTCTGGATTGACGCCCAGTACGACGCCATGCAATTCGAATGTCAAGTCGAACGATAGGAGGCTGCATGAAGGGGATCATATTGGCGGGAGGTTCCGGAACACGCCTGTTCCCGCTGACCAAGTCCGTCAGCAAGCAATTGATGCCCGTTTATGACAAGCCGATGATTTATTATCCACTGTCGGTCCTGATGCTGGCCGGCATCCGGGAGATTATGATCATCACCACGCCCGAGGATCAGGATCAATTCAAACGTCTCCTCGACGACGGTTCCCAATGGGGCCTGTCCTTCAGTTATGCAATTCAGCCGCGCCCCGAAGGACTTGCGCAGGCATTCATCATTGGCGAACATTTCATCGGCAGCAGTCCCGTTTGCTTGGTCCTTGGCGACAACATCTTCTACGGCCAGGGATTGACGCCGGCCCTGCTCCGCGCCGCGGCCCGCACCGAGGGCGCCACCATTTTCGGCTACTACGTTCGCGATCCGCAGCGTTACGGCGTCGTTGCTTTCGACGCCGTCGGCAAGGCCATCAGCATCGAGGAAAAGCCCGAACACCCGCAATCAAACCATGCCGTGACCGGCCTTTATTTCTATGACAACGATGTGGTCTCGATTGCCAAGGAAATGAAGCCGTCCGCCCGCGGCGAATTGGAAATAACCGACGTCAATCGAGCCTACCTGGAACGGGGCACGCTGACGGTGGAGGTGATGGGCCGCGGAATGGCCTGGCTCGACACCGGTACCCATGAATCGATGCATCAAGCTGCCAATTTCGTCGAGGCGGTGGAATCCCGCCAGAGCCTCAAGATCGCCTGCCCAGAGGAAATCGCCCACCGTAAAGGCTATATCGATGCCGCGCAGCTCGCGCGCCTCGCCAAACCCCTGGCCAAGAACGAATACGGCCGCTACCTCCTGCAGATCCTCGAAGACGACAAACAGGGCCGGCCGTACCATGCAAGTATCTGATACGGAATTGCCGGGCGTCCTGCTCGTGGAGCCTAAGGTCTTCGGGGATCAGCGCGGGTTTTTCATCGAGACCTTCCACGCCGACCGGTACCACGAATTCGGCATCCCGGGGCCCTTCATCCAAGACAACCATTCGCGCTCCCATAAAGGGGTCCTGCGTGGATTGCATTTCCAACTGCGCCACGCCCAGGGCAAGCTGGTTCGCGTGAGCCAGGGAGCCACCTACGACGTCGCCGTGGATATCCGCCGAGGCTCGCCGACATTCGGGCGCTGGTGTGGCAGGACCTTGAGCGAGGATAACCATCACCAGCTTTACATCCCGCCGGGATTCGCCCACGGATTCTGCTCGCTCACCGACACGGTGGACTTCATGTACAAGTGCACGGATTTCTATCATCCGGAAGACGAAGGCGGTGTGTTGGCGACCGATCCCGATATCGGCATCGAGTGGCCGATGAAAGATTTTCAACTCTCGGAAAAGGATACCAGGTATCCGAGACTCCGGGACCTGCCCGCCGACCAACTGCCTGAGTACATACCGCCCCGATGAAAATTCTGGTCACCGGCGCCAACGGTCAGATCGGCTGGGAATTGATGCGTCTCGCGCCTCCAGACCCAATCCGTATTACCGCTCTTACCCGCGACCAACTTGATATCACCAACAATGGCGAAATCAGCGAGGCGATCAGGGCCTGCCAGCCGACGATCGTCATCAATTGTGCCGCCTACACTCTGGTGGACGGGGCGGAGGAAGATCCCGAGCGGGCCTTCGCCGTCAATGCGGTTGGCACCGGAAATCTCGCCCGTGCCTGTAGTGATGCGGACATTCCTCTGCTTCACATCTCCACCGACTACGTTTTTGACGGAACCAGGGACGAGGCCTACACCGAGGAGGATTCAGTCGCCCCGCTAGGCGTCTATGGCCAAAGCAAATGGGAGGGTGAGGAAGTGATCCGTGGCCATCTCGAAAATCACATCATTCTCCGCAGCAGTTGGATATTCGGTATTCATGGCCATAACTTCGTCAAGAAGATGCTTCTTCTCGGCCGGGACCGGACCGAGGTCAAGGTGGTTGCCGATCAGTTCGGCTCGCCCACGCCCGCTTCCGCGATCGCCAAAACGCTGATTGCGCTTGCCCACAGGATCGGTTCCGGTACCGGCGTTGATTGGGGAACGTATCACTATTGCGGCCACCCGCAGACCTCTTGGCACGCCTTCGCGGAGACCATCTACGAATACGCCCGGGAACGACACCTCATCGATCACCCGGTTGCCGTACAGGCTATCAAAAGTTCGGAATATCCCAGGCTCGCAAAAACTCCGGCGAAGGCCGTCCTCGACTGCACCAAATGGTCCCGGACATTCGATATTGCGCTGCCATCCTGGCAATCGGGTTTAAAATCCATGCTGGCGCAGATGTCCCGTCAATGATCTGGATTGTCATGGTGCGGATATGACAAGGCAACAATTTCTGATACACGCTTCGACGAACGAACCTGGCTACGGTATTTTGCCGCCGCGGCATGCCGTCAGTCGCCTCCATCTCGAACACGGCCGGAAAAACCAGTTCCATGAATGAATACAAACCGCGAAACGTCCTCATCACCGGCGGTGCTGGTTTCATCGGGTGCAATTTCGTCCGCTACATGTTGCGGACCGATGATACGGTAAACATCGTCAACCTCGACAAGCTGACCTACGCCGGCTCCCTCGACAATCTGGCGGACCTGCCGGCCCCCGAACGCCATGCGTTCGTCCAGGGTGATATCTGTGACTGGGATCTGGTCACCAGGCTTTTGCACGAGAATGAGATCGACACGGTCGTTCACTTTGCCGCGGAAAGCCACGTTGATCGGTCCATTACCGGACCCGCCGCCTTTGTTGACACCAACGTCACGGGCACGTTTACGCTGCTCGAGGCGGTTCGCCATTATTGGCTGGAGGAGCTGAACCTCGGCCAGGATGCATGCCGGTTCCACCACATCTCGACGGACGAGGTCTACGGCACCCTGGAACCCGACGACCCGGCCTTTAGTGAAACCACGCCCTATGCGCCCAATTCACCGTATTCGGCATCGAAAGCCAGTTCCGACCATTTCGTCCGCGCCTACCACCACACCTATGGCCTGCCGGTGACAACCACCAACTGCTCGAACAATTACGGCCCCTACCAGCACGATGAAAAATTCATTCCGACGGTCATGCGCTCGGCAATCGATTTGAAGCCCATTCCCGTCTACGGCGACGGCAGCAATATCCGGGATTGGCTTTATGTCGAGGACCATTGCCGGGGAATTGATACGGTCATCCGCAAGG
>JAJFIG010000383.1 GCA_021775195.1 Rhodospirillales bacterium
GGGATGGATCGCCGGCGGCGCCCTTTGCGTCGCCGAGGTGGCGGCCAAGGAACCCCTGGACCCGCCGCCGGGCTTCACGGTCCTCGACGAGCGCACCTACGGCGCGGCGCGGGTGGTGTTTTTGTGCTGGGGGGCCGGAGACTAGGTTGTCGCGTCAATCTTCACGCCACCTTGGCCCCCGTGCCAATAGATGCCTCGATCTCGCGCCTCAGCTTGTAGGCGTCCGTGCCGTCGTCAACGGCAACATCACCCCAGGTAACGGGTTGCCCTTCAGGGACGGAATTCTTCAGCGGCAAATCATGGGCGAGGCCCAACGGAAGATAGCCTTCGGCAACCGAAATTTCGGCGGGCCGCAGTCCGCCGAACACCGTATATCCGCCTTCCCCATCGAGAACCTCCCCAGCCGAAAGGTCCCTTTTGGCGACGGCCGCAACGTCCGCACGGAACGAAGTCGCCGCCCCGGTCGCCTCTTTGCGCAATCCGACCGAGGCCACGGATACAGCCAGTTCAAGACCGATCAAATGCCATCGTTTGTACAGGGACATGTACCGGCCAGAGGGGTCGGTCACCACTTTGTACTCTTCGAAGCAATTGCGTAGGTATTCCGTGTCGCCCTCGAAGCAGACCCAAACGCCTTTGCGGATGTCATGCGGAATTTGTTCGCCGTTGTGCGTTAGACACGAAACGACTTCGACCATCCCTTTGCGCTCAAGCTGACCACCCTCGGATCTTGGCCTCATCAGTGTCGGGATGTCGTCGACGGAGCCGGGTGGAAAGGCCAATCCATTTGTCGGCGCGTCCAGTCCGGTAGCATTGGCGATCGCCGCCGATTCGATTGCCGGTTTGGAGCCATCGAGAAAGGCCGTGAACATTTTCGGGTTGAGCCGGCCGCGCGTCGCCTGCTCCGCCGTCAACCCCCAGTGATCCCAGACGGTATCGGGGGTCGCACACCGATAGTGGGGTAGCCATTTGTGCCCACGCCCGGCGGCCACGACGGGGAACCCACAGGTTCGGGCCCAATCCACGAGGTCACAGGCAAGCGCCGGCTGATCACCGTAAGCCATGCTGTAAATAACGCCGGCTTCATGCGCCTTCCTCGAAAGTCCGGGACCGCAAAAAGCATCCGCCTCAACGGTGACGTTGATGACATGCTTTCCCTGCTCGAAGGCTTCGAGGCAATGGGTCACCGCGGCTATCGGGTTGCCGGTGCTTTCGATCACGATTTCGATATCGGGGTTCCGCGCCAGCGCCTGCCAGTCGTCACCCACATGGGTCGTGCCGTTGATCGCGGCGGCGTCAAGATCGACGGCGGAATACCTTTCTTCCGGCCATCCGACATTGGAAAGGTTGGATTTGGCACGATCGGGCGAAATATCAACGATGCCAACGATGTGAATGCCGGGCAGGCGCAAGGCTTGGGCGAAAAACATGGACCCGAATTTGCCGGCGCCGATCACGCCGACGCGGATCGGGTTCCTGTCTTCGGCACGCTTCTGGAGTTTGGAGAACAGGTTCATTGCCTACTCTTGGTTTTCCATAAAATCACCGCCTCATAGGCGCTCGGATATAGCATTTGCCGATACGTTGAGGAAGGTCGGGCACACCCTCTATCGGCACCCGTTGAAGGCTCCTGCCGTACCGACCACAATCCATGCGGACTTTCCGTGAATTCCGGCGGAAATTCCGGGGGTACCGTACTTCATTGAAAATGCCACACCGAGCCCGAGGGGATATCCGGGCCGGATAAAGGAAGGAATTTGGTATCATGTCCTCAGGTTACCGACCCGCCAAACCAAGGATCATTGCTCATGGACGCCGAATCCCTGCATCGCCAATCCATCATCATCGATGGCCTGATCATTGCCAATTGGAGCCGAAGCGTGTTCGAGAACATGCGAAGCGGCGGCCTTACGGCGGCCAACTGCACGTGTTCGGTATGGGAAGGCTTCGAGGCGACCATGGCCAACATCGCGCAATGGAAACGCTGGTTCGACGAACACGGCGATATCATCACCCAGGTCCGGACGTCGACCGACATCACCCGGGCCAAGGCGGAGGGACGGGTCGGGATCATCCTCGGCTGGCAGAACACCTTCGCCATCGAAAGCAACCTGGACTACCTGCGGGTCTTCCGCGATCTCGGCGTCCGGGTCATGCAACTCACCTACAACACGCAGAATCTGGTCGGCAGCGGGTGCTGGGAGTCGGAGGACCGGGGGCTGTCGGACTATGGCCGCGACGTCATCGACCTGATGAACGACCTCGGCATCACCATCGACCTGAGTCACGTCGGCGAGCGCACCGGGCGTGACGCCATCGAGCATTCGAGGAAACCGGTCGCGTTCACCCATGTCGTTCCCCGGGGGCTCCACGACAACCCGCGCAACAAGTCCGACGACCTGCTGCGGTTCGGCGCCGAGCACGGGGCCTTCATCGGCGCCTCCACCTATCCGCCATTCCTGCCCACCGGCGGCGACACCACGGTCGACGATTGCGTCAAGGCCTTCGACTATGTGATCGATCTGGTGGGAGCCGGCAACGTGGGCATCGGGACGGACTTCACAGAAGGCCACGACGCGGCGTTCTTCACCTGGCTGCGCTCGGACAAGGGCACGGGGCGGGCCCTGACCAAGGGCTTCCCGGGACGCCCACCGAACCCGAAAGGCTTCGACGGCCCGGCCGAGTACCCGAACCTCACCGCCGCAATGGTCGGCGCCGGTTGGGACGAGGACCGCGTCACGGGGGTCATGGGCGCCAACTGGCTCCGGTTTCTGGGCGAGAGCTGGGGCGATTGAAGTCACACCCGGCGCGTCGAAGTGAGGCCAGGGACGGAAGGGATTTTTGTGCCCTATCCCTTTAATTCCAGGCGCCACCGGCACCGGAAACCATCTTGCCCCGCCTTATCATCCAGGCTTACGCTGCGCTCCGGCCCGCGCGGCGGGGAATGAAACCGCGTCGTACCCTCTCAATCGACGCCGGACAACTTAACAAGGGCAAGGCGGAACCAATCGTGGTTGCGGGCAAAGACAAAGGACAGGGTGCTGGGCTGTGGCTGAAGGTCCAGATCGCCGGCGCCTTAACCCTATCCGTGGGCGTCGTCGGACTGTCGTGGCTGAACCCCGACTGGCGGCCCTCGTCGCCAACGCCGGCGCCGGAAACTGAAACCGCGCAGATCCTGCGTGGTCCGGCAACAGTGGCGAAGCCATCGGAATCCGGAACCCCGGCGACGATGACGGCGGAACGGATCCGCGCGTTGCTCGACGCGGCGCGGCGCCAGGTTGACGCCGGCGACCCGGTCACCGGGGCCCTGCTCGCCCTGGAAACACTGCCCCGGGATGTCGACGGGGGCGCCGATGACGAAAACCTCGTGGCGGCGCATCGTCTGCTTTATGGGGCTCATTTCAACCGCAAGGAACGTCTTGTCCTCGCCGGCCATGTGGGCTTCGTCCGCTCGGCGGCGTTCAGCCCCGACGGAAAGCGCGTGCTGACGGCGTCGTCGGACAGGACGGCACGCCTGTGGCGGGTCAGTGACGGTGGCCTGATCGCCGAACTGACGGGTCATGAAGGCAAGGTCTGGTCCGCCGTCTTCAGCCCCGGCGGGCGGCGGCTGGCGACGGCCTCCTTCGACGGAACCGTGGGACTTTGGGATGGGACCGACGGCGGCCGGATCGACGTCCTTCGCGGCCACGGGGACAAGGTTGCCGCGGTCGCGTTCAGCCCCGACGGGCGGCACCTGTTGAGCGCATCCTACGATTCCACGGTACGCATCTGGGATGGGGAGAGCGGTGCGGAGGTCGCCGTGCTCGCGGGACATGCCGGTAAGATATTCGGGGCATCCTTCAGCCCCGATGGCCGGCGCATTCTGACGGCCTCGGACGACGGGACGGCGCGGCTTTGGCGTTTGACAACGGGGGACACGCTCGCGGTCCTGGAAGGCCATGAGGGCGGGGTCGTGTCGGCCCGGTTCAGCGCCGATGGCCGACGGGCGGTGACGGCCTCGAGAGATGGCACGGCGCGGCTCTGGGACGGGGCCACGGGGGCTCCCGGCCCGGTCCTGCGGGGCCATTCCGGCCAATTGATCTCGGCCCGGTTCAGCCCCGATGGATCAGTGGTGGCGACGGCGTCCCGGGACGGGACGGCGCGGCTGTGGAACGCCGAGACGGGCACCGGGGGCGCCGTCCTCGACGGCCATCGGGGCTGGGTCAACGACGCCGTCTTCAGCCCCGACGGGCGCCGGGTGGCAAGCGTTTCGGCGGATTGGCGGCTGCGCCTGTGGGATGTCGCCGGGGGCGCCGCCGCCG
>JAJFIG010000384.1 GCA_021775195.1 Rhodospirillales bacterium
TCAACATGCCCCTGGCGTGGATGATCGGGGCCATGTGCTTCACCACCATCGCCGCCCTCGCCGGCGCCCCGGTGGAGGGACCGGGGCGGCTGCGCAACGTCATGGTGACGGTCCTGGGAGTCATGCTCGGCAGCACCTTCACGCCCGAGGTCCTCGACCGCGCCGGGCAGTGGATGATCAGCATCGCCTGCCTCGTCGTCTTCATTGCCGCCGTCGTCGCCATCGTCGGCTGGGCGCTGAACCGCTGGGCCGGCTTCGCCCGCCCCACGGCCTATTTCTCCGCTACCCCGGGGGGCTTGGTGATCATGGTCCTGCTCGGCGGTTCCATGGGCGGCGACGAGCGCACCATCGCCCTCATGCACAGCATGCGCCTGCTGATGACGGTACTGGTGATCCCCTTCTGGTTCGTCGTCTTCCAGGGCTACGAGCCCGGGGCGACGGCGTCCCTGGCCCGGGGCGGTAGCCTGACCCTGATCGACGCCGGCGTCCTCACGCTCTGCGCGGTGCTCGGCTACTGGCTGGCGAGCCGGGCCCGGGTTCCCGCCGCCGCCCTCGTCGGGCCCATGCTGCTGAGCGCTGCCGTGCACCTGTCGGGCCTCTCCCAGGCGACCCCGCCCGGCGCCCTCGTCGCCCTCGCCCAGGTGGTCATGGGCACGGCGGTGGGATGCCGCTTCGCCGGCGTCTCCCTGCGCCGGGTGCTGAAGGTCATGGTCACGGGCGGCGCGACGACCCTCTTCATGATGGCCGCCGCTGCGTCCTTCGCGCTCGTCATCGAAGCTGCCACCGGCCTGTCCTTCCAGGCCCTGGTGCTGGCGTTCTCCCCCGGCGGCCTCGCCGAGATGACCCTGATCAGCCTGTCCCTGGGCATCGACACCGCCTTCGTCTCCACCCACCACCTGGTGCGCATCCTGTTCCTGGTCAGTATAGCCCCCATCGCCTACCGCCTCGTCGCCGGGCCCGGCGGGCGCAAGCCGCCGGAGTGACGGCCCGCCGTCGTCAGCGGTGGTCGGCGCCGACGGCGTCGGTAACGCTGGCGAACCCGTCGCCGCGCAGGCGCTCCGCCAGATCGCGCTTGATCCGCTCGACCAGTTCCGGGCCGTGGTAAATCAGGGCGGTATAGAGCTGCACCAGGGAGGCCCCGGCGCGGATCTTGGCATAGGCGTCGGCGCCGCTGGCGACCCCGCCGACACCGACCAGCGTCAGCCGCCCCCCGGTCAGGCGGTACATTTCGGAGAGCACCCGGGTCGAGGGTTCGAACAGGGGCCGTCCGCTGAGCCCCCCGGCCTGGGCCCGGTTGGAATCACTGAGGGTGTCGGGCCGCGCCACCGTCGTGTTGGTGGCGATCAGCCCGTCGACCCCGGCGTCGAGCGCCACCTGAGCGATGTCGGCCATGTCGGCCTCATGGAGGTCGGGGGCGATCTTGAGCAGCAGCGGCGGCTTGCGGGCGGCACTGTCACGGGCTGCGAGCACGGTCTCCAGCAGACCCCCCAGCTGATCGCGGCCCTGGAGCTCCCT
Organism: Rhodospirillales bacterium; assembly: GCA_021775195.1. Classification (GTDB taxonomy): domain Bacteria; phylum Pseudomonadota; class Alphaproteobacteria; order Rhodospirillales; family 2-02-FULL-58-16; genus JAJFIG01. The sequence continues at coordinate 1,516 of JAJFIG010000384.1, forward strand.
GAGCCCCGGCGTGTTCGGGGACGAGACGTTGATCACCAGGTAATCGGCGAGGCCGGCGAAGGCCTCGACGCCCAGGCGGTAGTCCTCGACCGCGTCCACCGAGTCCTTGTTGCGGCCCAGGTTGACGCCGAGGATGATGCGCTGCCGGCGGCGCTTGATGCGCCCGGCGACCACCGCGTGGCCATGGTTGTTGAAGCCCAGGCGGTTGATCACCGCTCCGTCGGCGGGCAGGCGGAAGAGGCGCGGCTTCGGGTTGCCCGGCTGTGGCCGCGGGGTGACGCTGCCGACCTCCATGAACCCCAGGCCGAGGCGCGCGTCCACCGCCTCGGCGTTCTTGTCGAAGCCGGCGGCGACGCCGATGGGGTTGGGAAACTCGAGCCCCCACAGAGCCACCCGCAGGACCTCGTCCTCGAAGGACGGCGCCGCCGGCACCAGACCCCGCTTCAGGGCCCCGATGGCGATGTCGTGGGCGATTTCCGCATCCAGCAGCCTGAGCGCCGGTCCGACGAAGAGGTTGTAGAGGGGCAACGGGCTAGCCTCCGGGAATGCCGGGCGGAAAGAGGTGCCGCCCATCCCGACCCAGAGGCAGGTCGTCCACGGCGAGCACGGCTTCCAGCGGCAGGGGCCCGTAAAGATGGGGGAACATCTGTCCGTTCCTGGCGGCTTCCCAGCGCAGCGCCGGCCCGAGTGCCAACCCATCGACGCCGAGCAGCACCAGCCCCGCCTGCCCGGCCCGGTGTTTGGCGGCGCTGGCCGCCACCTGGTCCGCGGTGGAGAAATGGATGAAGCCGTCGGCAACGTCCTGGGACGATCCCCCGTAGGCGCCGGCGGCACCGGCCGCCTCCCATTCCTCGCGTCGGCACATGTGATAGATGGGTCCCTCGTACATGGGCCGACACTAGTCCGGATATTTCATGAAGGGAACGGATTTTCGGGCTAAAATACCCGCCTCAAAGGATCACCGCCGCAGCCGGGTAAAGGGATGTCCGACGCCGTCGCCGTGCTGTTCGCCAACGAGGCATTCTATCAGGCCTTTGCCGACCGCGACCTGGCGGCGATGGATTCTGTGTGGTCCCGGGAAGCGCCCGTCACCTGCATCCACCCGGGCTGGAATCCCCTTTCCGGCCGCGATGCGGTGATGGACAGCTGGCAGGCCATCCTCGGCGACGCCAATGCCCCGGCCATCACCTGCCGCAACCCCGGCGTCCAGCTTTTCGGCGATCTCGCCTACGTCGTCTGCCACGAGTCCCTGAGCCACGGCTTCCTCGTCGCCACCAACATCTTCGTCCGCGAGGACGGACCCTGGCGGATGATCCACCATCAGGCCGCCCCGGGGCCGGAACCCGTCGTCCCCGAGACCCCGGAGCCCACCGGCCCTTTGCAGTAGGGTCCGTGTCCTGGCCACGCCCACGGCCGCAAGTTATCATTCCCCCACAGACAGGCCGCCGAGGACACCCCATGCGCAAGCTCAAGATGACCATCGGGTCGGTGGAGATCACCGCCGACCTGTTCGACACTCCAACCGCCGACGCCATTTACGACAGCCTGCCGTTCACCGCGAGCGCCCAGACCTGGGGCGAGGAGATCTACTTCTCGACCCCGGTCAGCGTCCCCCGCGAGGCCGGCGCCAAGGACGTGGTCGAGGCGGGAGAGCTGGCCTTCTGGGTCGAGGGCGATTCCATCGCCATCGGCTTCGGCCGCACCCCCATTTCCCGGG
>JAJFIG010000385.1 GCA_021775195.1 Rhodospirillales bacterium
CATGGAGGGCAGGGGCACGCTGATCGCCTGCGATTCCTCGCAAAAGCGCCTGGCGCGCATGGGCGAGAGGCTGCGCCGGGCCGGCGCCCACCGGGTCCGGGTCCAGGCCCTGGAGCCCACCGGCGACCCCTGGCTCGCCCGCCACGCCGCCAGCGCCGACCGGGTTCTCGTCGACGCCCCCTGTTCGGGCACCGGCGCCTGGCGCCGCAACCCCGACGCCCGCTGGCGCCTGACGCCGGAAGTCCTGGCCGCGATGATCGAGAGTCAGGGCGACATCCTGGCCGCCGCCGGGGGTCTGGTGCGGCCCGGCGGACGCCTGATCTACGCCACCTGCTCGCTGCTCATGGAAGAGAACGAGGACCAGGTCGCCGGCTTCCTCGCCGCCCATGACGGCTTCACCGCCCTCGACATCGCCGGGGTCTGGGACGAGACCGTCGGTGGCCCCTGCCCCGGGACGGGAACGCACCTCCGCCTCAGCCCCGCCGCCACCAGCACCGACGGGTTCTTCTGCGCCATCCTTGAACGGCGGACTTGAGGTCCGTCACCAGGAATGCGACAAAGGAAGAGGCAAGAACGGACGGAAGGGTCGCCGGTATGAGCGGATTCCTGACCACCCTCAGGACCCGTTACCACCAGCAGCTGGAGCGCAACCGCAACCGGCCCTTCCTGCGCGCCACCATGGCCGCCAGCGCCCTCGTCGCCATGGCCGACGGCAAGGTCACCTTTCCCGAACGCGTCCGCATCGACCAGATCCTCGAGACCCTCGAGGCCCTCAAGGTCTTCGACCCCCACGAGGGTGTGAACCTGTTCAACGAATTCACCGACGCCATCGGCGCCAACTCGAAGATCGGGCGCACCGCCGCCATCCGCGCCATCGAGCCCGTCGCCAGCGACCCCGAGACCGCCGCCCTGATCCTCCGCATCTGTCTCGCCATCAGCGAGGCCGACGGCGCCGTCGACCTGGTCGACCAGATCGAGATCGTGACGCTGTGCAGCCGCTTGGGGCTCGAGCCCAAGGACTGCGGCCTCTACATCGACAAACCCGTCGACAAATTCCTCGCCGGCAAGGACTGACGGCGTCGCGTCCTTCGCTGTCTGACTCCCTCTCCCTTGACATTCCCGCCGGTTGGGCCAACATGACGTTTGTTCCGAGGGGTGTCCCGCTAGGGGACTGAGATGACACCGGCGCCGCCACCAAAAGCAAGAAACCAGCGCAACGTGGAAACCCTTCGAACCTGATCCGGGTCATGCCGGCGAAGGGATCGGAACGTGCCACTGAGGCGCAAACCGACCATCCAAAGCATCCTTCCCGGGTCTCCCGTCATGCCTTTGAGCGCAGGAGATCCACTGATGAACGTCATTTCCAAGCCGGCGAAGATATCCGTCACCACCGGGCCGTTGCCGGCGTCCCGCAAGATTTTCGTCGCCGGCGAGCGCCACCCCGACATCCGGGTCCCCATGCGCGAGATTTCGCTGCACGAGACCGCCCAGGAGCCGCCCGTCGTCGTCTACGACCCCTCCGGCCCCTACACCGATCCCGACGCCGTCATCGACATCGACGCCGGCCTGCCACGCCTGCGCGAGGCCTGGATCCGGGGCCGCGGCGACGTCGAGGAATACGCCGGCCGCGAGGTCAAGCCCGAGGACAACGGCAACGTCACCGAAGACAAGCTGGTCGGCGAATTCCCCGCCAAGCGCCGCCCGCTGAAGGCCAGGGACGGCGCCACCGTGACCCAGCTCGAATACGCCCGCGCCGGCATCGTCACACCGGAGATGGAGTTCATCGCCATCCGCGAGAACATGGGCCGCGAACAGATGAAGGAGGCGGCAGCCCGCGACGGCGAGTCCTTCGGCGCCGAGATCCCCGACTACGTGACGCCCGAATTCGTCCGTGACGAGATCGCCCGCGGCCGCGCCATCATCCCCGCCAACATCAACCACCCGGAGACCGAGCCGATGATCATCGGCCGCAATTTCCTGGTCAAGGTCAACGCCAACATCGGCAACTCGGCGGTCACCTCGTCGGTCGCCAACGAAGTAGACAAGATGGTCTGGGCCATCCGCTGGGGCACCGACACGGTGATGGACCTCTCCACGGGCCGCAACATCCACAACATCCGCGAATGGATCATCCGCAACTCGCCGGTGCCCATCGGCACCGTGCCCATCTATCAGGCCCTGGAAAAGGTCGAGCGCGCCGAGGACCTGACCTGGGAGATCTACCGCGACACCCTGATCGAGCAGTGCGAGCAGGGCGTCGACTACTTCACAATCCACGCCGGCGTCCGCCTCAAGCACATCCACCTGACCGCCGACCGGGTCACCGGCATCGTCAGCCGCGGCGGTTCGGTCATGGCCAAGTGGTGCCTGGCCCATCACACCGACAGTTTCCTCTACACCAACTTCGAGGAGATCTGCGACATCATGGCGGCCTACGACGTCGCCTTCTCCCTCGGCGACGGCCTGCGTCCGGGCTCCGTCGCCGACGCCAACGACGCCGCCCAGTTCGCCGAGCTCGAGACCCTGGGCGAGCTCACCGAGATCGCCTGGAAGAAGAACGTCCAGGTGATGATCGAGGGCCCGGGCCACGTGCCCATGCACAAGATCAAGGTCAACATGGAGAAGCAGCTCGACGAATGCGGCGAGGCGCCGTTCTATACCTTGGGCCCGCTGGTCACCGACATCGCGCCGGGCTACGACCACATCACGTCCGGCATCGGGGCGGCCATGATCGGCTGGTACGGCTGCGCCATGCTGTGCTACGTGACGCCCAAGGAGCACCTGGGGCTTCCCGACCGCGACGACGTCAAGGTCGGCGTCGTGACCTACCGCATCGCCGCCCACGCCGCCGACGTCGCCAAGGGCCATCCCGGCGCCCAGGCCAGGGACGACGCCCTCAGCCGGGCCCGTTTCGAGTTCCGCTGGGAGGACCAGTTCAACCTCGGCCTCGACCCGGCGACGGCCAAGGACTTCCACGACCAGACCCTGCCCAAGCAGGCCCACAAGGTGGCCCACTTCTGCTCCATGTGCGGGCCCAAGTTCTGCGCCATGAAGATCACCCAGGACGTCCGCGAGTATGCCAAGAAGGGCATGGACGACATGGCCAAGACCTTCGTCGAGAAGGGCGCCGAGATCTACAAGGAGGAATACAAGGAGGCGGCAACGCCGCCGCCTGCCGCCGAGTAGGCACGTATCGAAATCTGGGGTTAGGATAATGGGGCCGGGCGATCCGCGATCGCCCGGCC
>JAJFIG010000386.1 GCA_021775195.1 Rhodospirillales bacterium
CAACGCCCAATGGCGGTTCACCCCGCCGACCCATGTCATCGTCGCCTTCGACGCGGCGCTGCAACAGTTCGAGGCCGAAGGCGGCGTCGAGGGACGGGGGGGCCGGTACGCCAACAACTGCCGCATCCTGATCGACGGCATGCGTGAACTGGGGTTCGAGACCCTACTCCCCCAACACCTGCAGGCCCCGATCATCGTCACCTTCAAGATGCCGGCCGATCCGGCCTTCGACTTCCAGGTCTTCTACGACAAGGTCAAGGACCGGGGATACATCCTTTATCCAGGCAAGCTGACGGTGGCACCAAGCTTCCGCGTCGGCTGCATCGGAAACCTGGGCGCCGAGGAAATGACCGCGGCGCTGCAAACCATGCGTGAAATCGTGGCGGAGATGGGGGTCAAAACCGGCGCCCCGGCCGCCGCCTGAGAAACATCTACCAACTGGAGGAAAGCAAGCGATGGCGTTCGATCCCAACTTCGTTTTCAACAGAGAGTACCGGGGCAAGGTCAAGGGTCTGGTCCTCGACTGGTCCGGGACCACGGCCGATGCCTATGTGGTGGCACCGGCGGTGGTTTTCGTCGAGGTCTTCAAGAACCAGGGCGTTGAGATTGCAATGAACGAGGCCCGCGGCCCCATGGGCCTGCGCAAGGACCTTCACATCAAGGCGCTGACCGAGGATCAGGAAATTCGCGAACGCTGGAAGGGCGTCCACGGCAAGTACCCCGACCAGGGCGACGTCGACACCATGTTCGCCGACTTCGTGCCCCTGCAGCTCGATTGCCTGCGCAAATACACCGCCCTGCTGCCGGGGGTCGCCGAGGTTATCCAGCGGCTGCAGGCCCAGGGGATCAAGATCGGCAGTTCCACCGGCTTCACCCGCCCCATGGTCGACATCCTGGAGGAGGAAGCGGCGAAACAGGGCTACAAGCCCGACGCGTCGGTTGCCGGCGACGAAGTGATCAACGGCGCCCGGCCCAAGCCCTTCATGGTCTACAAGAACCTGGACATGATGGACGTCAGCCCGATCCAGTCGGTGGTCAAGGTGGACGACACCGTATCCGGCATCGGCGAGGCTCTGGAGGCCGGTTGCTGGGGCGTCGGCGTGTCGCTCTATTCCAACTACATGAACGTGGACACCCCCGAGCAGGGAGCGCAGATGCCCGCGGATGAGATCGCGCGGCGCAACGACAAGACTAAGGAAATCCTGCAGAAGGCCGGCGCCCACTACGTTATCGATTCCCTTGCCGATATCGAGGCGGTCATCGACGACGTGAATGCCCGGCTCGCCCGCGGCGAAAAACCGTAAGTCGATTATTCCCTGACCAAGACCAAGGACGTCAAAGGGCGGCCCGGATCATCCGGCGCCGCCCTTTTCTTGCCCGATCATGAGGGATTAAAGCGGCTTATTTCAAATTGCCGCCCTCGCCGCCGTGGACCTGGTAATAGCGGGCCAGATCAAAGGGGAAATCGGGATTGCCGGTAACGGTGTTCGGCGTTCCGCCCCGGGCCAGGCGGGTGGCCTCGGCCTGATGGCCGGCATCAGGGGCACCGGCGCCCATGCCGCCGGAACCTCCGCGGATGCGCTCGGTAATGCCGCGGACCCCGATTCGATCGAGCAGGGCCTCCATGCGACCGCGGGTCAGGGCACCGCCCGGACCGGCACAATAATATCCGAACAGGACCTTGCCTGGCCGGTGGTCGGGATCGTCGGAGGGATCGTCCCAGGTGGAGGAAAATCCGAAGCAGGAGCGGTTGGCCTCGACGAGCTGGTACGGCTGGTAGAAAAATCCAACGAAAGGCCCCTGGAACCACTCGTTCTCGCCCCAAGACCTGGTGTACTTGCGGTTCAGGTTCCAGGTTTCCACCGACCGGTCGACCGTGAACAGGTACTCCAGGGCCACCTGGTATCCGATCTCGGTGGAGGAATACAATATCTCCGCCTGGCTCCCGTTGCCCTGGAAGAGGGCGTATTCCTCGCGCTGCCAGGGATCGGTGAACTTGATGTGTACGGGGGCGCTACCCTTGAATTCGTCGTCGGCAAAGACGATGCGCGCATCACCCGGGGCAATCCTGGCGACGGCAGGCTGATCGATGGAATAGGCCGCGCAACCGGTCAACGCCGCGAACGCCGCGGTCACCAACGCCAGCGGTCCAGGAGATAGAAAACGGGTCATGATGGAGTCACCTCATGGTCAAACCTTGACACCGGCGGCCACCCGAGACTGGGACGCGCCGAAGTCCTCTCGATTGCCTCTCTCAACCACGAACGCCGATACAGTATACCGGTAAAACCGACCGCGATCAGGTCACTTTGAATCAATTGGCGGTGATCGGGTGGCTACCGGACGGGATTGTCAGTCAACACATTCAAAGGAAATGCGGGCGGCCTCTTCCCTTTTCAAGCGGGCATACCGGCCAAACTGGCGGCAATGATCGTCGGCAACGATCAGGGCTTCGCTACTGTAATGGCGGGCAAGGGTGGGGTTGAGGTGTCCGATCCGGGAAAGGTTTTCGACTGCGACGCCCCGCTCATCGGAGGAAATCACCCCCGGGGTGCAGGCGGACAGGGACCAAGCCGCGGCAAGAACCAAAATGACGGCAAACCGCCTCATCGGTGACCTCCTTGATCGAGCCGGCCGGGACCGCCGCGCCGACGGCATCCACGGCCCATCCTGCCTTTCCCGTACCATGGTAACACGGCAGTATGCACGCGGCGTGGGATTTGTGATAACGTCTGGATGGCAGAGCCGCCCGACTGGGATTTCATGGGATGCACGGAGGCACCGGCGTAGCCGGGCTTCCATATTTGACCTGAGCCCACCGGTAATTCGGCCTGCGTTCAAGACCCACCGTCGAGGGGACCGCATTGCGGAAGCGGGGGGCTGAAGGTCTGTGGTCGGCGCCGTCCCTGGACGGCGGGGCTATGCGATTGGTAGGGGACGCTGGAATTGACGATGGGAAGAACAACAAAAATCATTGCGGGGCTGCTGTCGGCCATCGTCCTGGTAACGTCCGCCGTTGCCCTGGTCGTGGGCCCGAAACGGATCGATTTCTACCTGACCCATGGCGACGAGGTGGTTCCGGCGATGAAGAATCTGGCCGGCGATGTGCTGCGGTCGCTGGAGCCAAAACCGGCCAAACCCGCGGCGACGCAAAAAGTGGTCATCCTCCTGCCGCCACCCAGCCCACCGCCTCCGGCGCTGCCGGCAACGCCGACTGAAACGCGGACCCCGGCCGCTGTCGCGTCTACGGTCACGGCACCACCGATGGAAAACGGAGACAAGGGAACACGCTCTCCGGGCGGAAAAACGCCGGTGGACGACGGCAACCTGATGGCCAAGGCCGATGATATGGGGTCCGACGACCTGGATATCAGCCAGGCCCGAGGACCGGCCGCGGCGACCGGCACTGGGGCAACCATGACGGACATCGGGACCTCCGGAAAAAGTTCCGAGACGGCGGAAGCAGCGGCGACACCGGCAACCACGGCCGACGAAGCAACGCCGCCCGCCAAGACACCGGTGGCCGAGAAGGACGCGCCGCAGACAGCGGAAGCGCCGACAGCCTCCGGTTCGCGGGCACTTCCTCCAGAGCCATCTCGGGAGGAAACGTCGACGATCGCCGCCGCCGGTCCCGCATCGCCGCAACGCCCCGACATGAAGGCCGGTGACACGGCTACCGCCTCCGCCGGCGATGCCGATTACCTGGTCGTCACCAGCACGACCAACCTTCGCGCCGAACCGAATACGGCGTCGCGAGTACTAGCGCGGCTCCAACCGAAGAAGCGGCTGAAGCTGCTCAAGGCCAAGCCGCGGCTCGGATACTATAATGTCGAGGACGCCGCCGGCGTCGGCTGGGTGTGGGGCAACAACGTTCGCACCGCTTCGGCCGGCGACGAGGCACCACCCTCCCCCGCCGTGGCCGAGACACCGGGGCCCACGACCGATAAGGCCGAGGCGCCGGCACCCGAGACGACCAAGCCCCCTGCCCCGGCGGCGGCAAAACCGCCGACGACGGCAGGCGACGATCTGGCGGTGGCGGCCGGCCCGGGAGATTCCTCGGTTCCCGCAAAATCCGCCGATGGGAAAGGGTCGACCGGGGCGGCCGGCGATATGCCGACGGAGGCCGCCGCCAGCACGCCGGCATCACCGCCGGCCAAGGACGTACCGGCAGAGAAGGCGGGCACGCAGGTGGCTCGGCTTCCGCCCGACGACCCGGGCGCCGAAGGCGATACCGGGGTGGTGCTGCCGCTGACCCCCGATCCGGGTAGCCGCGAAGCCAAAATTCTGCGTACGGCCGAAAAAGGGGACGCTATCGCCCAGTACGAGCTCGGCTTTCTTTATTACAAGGGCAAAGGTGTACGCCAGAATTTCGCCGCCGCGGCCAAGTGGATCAGGCGGGCGGCGGATCAGGATCATATCAACGCGCAGCACAATCTGGGCTTCATGTATTACAAGGGCATGGGGGTTTCACAGAACTTCACTACAGCGGCGACCTGGTTCCAGCGCGCCGCCGACAAAGGCCACGTGAGCTCCAGCTACAATCTGGGCTACCTGTTCTAAAAGGGTAAGGGCGTCGCCCAGGACTACACCAAGGCGGAAAAACTCTATCGATTCGCGGCCGAAAAAGGACACGCCGGAGCCCAGTACAACCTGGGCATCCTGTATTCCATCGGTAAGGGCGTTCCCCTGGACAATGCCGTGGCAGCGGACTGGTTCCTGCGCGCCGCCGAACAGAACCACACCGGTGCCCAGTACAACCTCGGTTACCTCTATTACAAGGGCAAGGGTGTCCCCAGGGACTTCGTGCAGGCGTATGCATGGTTCGACCGCGCCGCCCAACAGGGCGACGAAAAAGCGGCCCAGGCACGCAAAATCCTAGCCGGCCAGTTGTCGACGGAAACTCCAAAGCAGTAACAATCGCCATGGACCGTGGCTGGACGCCGACCGTCAGTCCGCCTTGCGGTCGCCGCTTCCCGACGCCGGGGCGATCTCCCGGATATCCACGGGTTCATCTTTGTCGGTGGCGACCTTGTCGGTTTCGCCGGGCGCCAAGATCGTCAACAGCACCGCTATGGCGACCCAGCCAACAATGGAAATCACGGCCCAGAACGCTGTCGCCGCCGGCCAGGACAATATGCCGGTTCTTCGACGGGCTGGTTCTTCAGATGGGTTCCGCCGGTCCATGGAACGCACACCTCCGGTAATCATGGCACGACGCTCCACTGCCATAGGCCGGAAGCGGCGTACACCCTGTCCCCTCTTAAGGTGCATGGCCGGCTCGGTATCCGCCCGGACGGGCGAATGCGTATTATTTTAGCCAATGTAACGCGACAGCAGAAGACTCTTCTGCCGGCCGGGCGGCTAAAGCTCCCTGGCCCCGTCGGGACAACGGGAAAGAACGTCGCGAGCCGTAGCACCGGTCGAGGCCCCGATTACCAATAGCCGCCGCGGTAATAGTGCCCGCCGCCATGATGACGGCGATGCCGGCCGTGGCCGTATTGGCGTTGGTAGCCGTGGTGCCCGCCACCATACGCAGAGCCGTAACCGTAGGCCGGATAATAGGGAGAATGCCCGTAGTACCCCGAATCGCCGTAACCACAGCCGGCAAGGAACAAGGCGGCCGCGGCAAGGACGATGGTGCTCGCCAAGGCCCGTTGCCAGGACGGCACGGCGGTCCGGGCCGTGGACTGTTGGCGGCGCTGAAGCCGGTCTGTCTGGTTTACCATGGGCGAAGTCTACCCATCACCGCTGACACGGTAAAAACAAACCGTCGTGACTATGTCGTGAAGACCGGCCGCCGAACGCAACTGGTGCGACGTGGTGCCCGGCGTCAGCGTTCCTCGTCGTCGAGACAGGCGTCGATGATATCCAGCGCCCAGTCCATATCAGCCTCGGTAGTGGTCAACGGCGGTGTCAGCGTGAGTACGTTGCCCATGGTGGTCTTGAAGCTGAGCCCCCGCTCCAGGGCCCGATACAGGATCCGGTCGGCGGCTTCCGAAGCACGCTCGCGGGTGTCGCGATCAGTAACCAGTTCGATCCCGATGAGCAGGCCGAGGCCGGAGATGTCACCGATCAGCGGGTGGCGGTCGCGCATGGCATGAAGACGCTCGAGCCCATAGGCACCGACGCGGGCAGCCTGTTCCACCAGGCCCTCGTCCTCGATGATCTCGAGGGTTGTGAGGGCAGCGCGTGCCATGAATGGGTTCTTTTCGTGCGTATAGTGGCCGATGGCGCGGTCGGCGAGAACGTCCAGGTGAGGACGGGCGATCATCGCCGAGATGGGAACGATGCCGCCGCCCAGGGCCTTGGCCAGGACCATGATGTCGGGAACAACGCCGAAGTGCTCGCTGACGAACATGCGGCCGGTCTTGCCCAACCCCGAGGGAATTTCATCGAAGATCAGCAAGGCCCCGTGATCGTCGCAGGCCTGGCGCACGGCCTGCCAGTACCCGGGCGGCGGCACGTAGGGCACGGAACGCACGGGCTCGGCGATCACAGCCGCCACGTCACCCTCCTTTTCGAGAACGTAGCGCACCATGTCGGCGCAGGTCATCTTGCAGAGGTCGAGGTCGGGACCGCCATCGATGTCCGGATAGCCGTAGGGGCAACGGTAACAGGCGAAGGGTGCCACGTGCTCGGTGCCCGACAGGAGCGGTCCGGCGGGGCCGGAACGAAACAAGGCCTCGCCGCCGATGCTGAGCCCGCCGAAGCCGGCACCATGGAAGGAGTCCCAGAAAGATACGGTCTTGAAACGCCCGGTGGCGGCGCGGGCAACCTTGAGCGCGATGTCGATGGCGTCCGATCCGCCGGTGGCGAACAGCACCTTGCCCAGGTCGCCGGGCGTGATGTCGGCAAGCTTGCGCGCGAGGTCCACCGCCGGCTGGTTGGTAAAGCGCCGCGGTGCGAAAGAAAGGGTATCTAGCTGATCCTTTATCGCGGCGATGAGACGGGGATGACCATAGCCGATGTGATGGACGTTGTTGCCGTGGAAGTCCATGTAGCGCCGGCCCGCCGTATCCTCGATCCAGAGACCTTCGGCCTTGGCAACGGCACTGAGGCACGGGGTCGACAGGGATTGGCGAAAAAAGACCCGCTCGTCCTCGGCGAGCAATGCCCGACCGGCGGCGTCGACGTTGCCCGAATCCCAGGCCTTCCGGTTGGGACTGAGGTTGGTGTCTCCCTCGCCGGGCGGCACCTTGTCGAGTTGGGCCTTGGCCCGGCGTTCGTGGTTCATCGCTTCCTCCATATTCATCATTGCCGAAATCGCGCGACGCCGAAGGAAAGTCTCACAAAAAACCACAAAAAACCACAGAAAACCGCAAATACGCCCCAGTCATGGGACAACTTGGGATCGGCCGTTACCATCGCGCTACGACAGCGCAAAACGGATGGCGCCCGACGGGCCGGACATAGTGCTGATAACAACTTTCCTGTGTTGACCCCGATCGAGGGAAGGCTAGTGTGTCGATAAATATGGGCCGCTGGCTACGCCAAACCTTCGTGGCCGGCTGGACCAAAAGAACGGGAGATCGAGGATGGACCCGAGAGAGGTCAAAACCGCCGCCGACGCTCGCACGATCGTCAAGGAACGCGGCCTGGATCACGTTAAGGTCGGGGTTTTCGACGTCGACGGTATCCTGCGCGGCAAGTACATGGGACGGGAGAAATTCTTTTCCGCCCTGGACGGCGGCTTCGGTTTCTGCGACGTGGTCCTGGGCTGGGATTCCTATGACCAGCTATACGACAACGTGACCTATACGGGTTGGCACACCGGTTATCCAGACGCCCACGTGCGCATTCTACCCGACAGCTGCCGGGAAATTCCGTGGGAAGACGGCATGCTCGTGTTCCTGGGCGAGTTCACCGGGAATGCCGAGGCAATCTGTCCGCGGGGCATCCTGCGCCGGGTGCTGGAAAAAGCCCGGGGCATGGGTTTCCAGTGCTACGCCGGATTCGAATACGAACTGTTCGTCTTCGACGAGACCCCTCATTCGGTGCGCGAGAAGCGCTACCGGGACATGCGGCCCCTGGCGCCCGGGTTCTTCGGTTATTCGATGATCCGCAACAGCGCCGACTCGGACCTCTATCAGGCCCTGCTGGACACCTGCCGGATCATGGACATGCCGATCGAGGGCCTGCACGAGGAAACCGGCCCCGGGGTCCTGGAGGCCGCCATCGACGCCGACTACGGTACCGCCGCGGCGGACAAGGCAGCGCTGTTCAAGACCTTCACCAAGGTCCTGGCCCAGAAACACGAAAAGATGATCACCTTCATGGCCAAGTGGTCGCCGGACTGGCCGGGCCAGAGCGGTCACATCCACATTTCGCTGAAAGACGATGACGGCAACGGCGTCTTCCACGATCCCGCCAAGCCCCATGGCATGAGCGACCTCCAGCGCCACTTCGTCGGCGGCCAACAGACTTTGATGGCCGAGACCCTGGCCATGGTGGCGTCGACGGTGAATTCCTACACCCGCCTGATTCCCGGTTTCTGGGCCCCGACGGAGGCGAGCTGGGGCGTCGACAACCGGACCTGCGCACTGCGCGTCATCGGCGGCTCGGAAAAGGCGCAGCGGGTTGAATACCGAATCGCGGCGGCGGACGCCAATCCCTACCTAGCCCTGGCGGCGGCCCTGGGCTCGGGTCTCTGGGGCATCGAAACCAAGGCCGAGCCGACGGCACCGGTCAAGGGCAACGCCTACGACCAGAAATACCCCAAGCGGCTCAAGGTGCCGGCGACGTTGTGGGACGCGGCGCAGGGCCTCAAGGCCTCGAAGCCGGCGCGGGCATTGTTCGGCGACGCCTTCGTCGACCACTTCGCCGCGACCCGCGAATGGGAAGAGCGGGAGTTCCGCAAGCACATCACCGACTGGGAAATGGAACGCTATTTCGAAATTATCTGAGGCAACTTATTTTTGAAAAGACTTGATCCAACTCAATTTCCGGAGCATCCGGTTTGAAGTATGGTTCGCCGTCGGGCGCCCGCCCGGCCAGTTTCCACACTTTCGGTACAGGATCACACCCCATGACGGCAAAACTAAGAACAATGTCGCCCATCGACGACAGACTCTACGTGGAACGGCTCTATGCCACGGAAAACAAGATCGCCGACACCCTGGCCAGCGCCGCCGAGGCCCAGGCCGAATGGAGACCCGTGCCCGTCGCCGCGCGCGCGGCGCTGTGCACCAGGGCCGTCGATGCCTTCGTCGATAGTATCGACGGCATCGCCGAGGAAATCACCTGGCAGATGGGCCGGCCGATCCGCTTCTCGCCTATCGAGGTGCGGGGATGCGAGGAACGCGCCCGGCACATGATCGCCATCGCCGCCGAGGCCCTGGCCGACGTGCCCCTCGATCCAAAGGACGGGTTTCACCGCTTCATCCGCCACACGCCCCTGGGCGTGGTCTTCACCATCGCGCCTTGGAATTATCCCTACCTGACGGCGGTGAACTCGATAATGCCGGCGATCATGGCGGGCAACACGGTAGTCCTCAAACACTCGGCACAGACGCCGCTGTGCGCCGAGCGCTTCGCCGAGACCTTCACCGCCGCCGGCCTGCCCGAGGGCGTGTTCCAGTACCTGCACCTGAACCACGCCGACACCGAACGGGTGATCAAGGCGCCGGAGGTCAAGTTCGTCGCCTTCACCGGATCGGTGCCGGGCGGCAACATGGTGGAAACGGCCGCGGCCGGACGCTTCATCGGCGTCGGTCTGGAACTGGGCGGCAAGGACCCGGCCTACATACGCGCCGACGCCAACCTGGACCACGCGGTGGAGAACCTTGTGGACGGCGCCTTCTTCAATTCGGGCCAGTCGTGCTGCGGCATCGAGCGCATCTACGTGCACGAAGACCTTCACGACCGCTTCGTCGACGGTGTCGTCGACCTGGTCAAGGGATACACCCTCGGCGATCCCACCGATCCGGAGACGACCCTGGGGCCGATGGTGCGGACCTCGGCCGCCGACGAGGTGCGAGTCCAGATCGACGCCGCGATCAAGGCCGGCGCCCGGGCTCTGATCGATCCCGCCGGCTTCCCGGCGGCCAAGGACGGGACCCCCTACATGGCGCCGCAGGTGATCGTCGACGCGGATCATTCCATGGACCTGATGGTTGAAGAGAACTTCGGCCCCGTGGTCGGGATCATGAAGGTCGCCGGCGACGCCGAGGCGGTCAAACTGTTGAACGACAGCCCCTACGGCCTGACCGCCAGCATCTGGACCGCGGACGAGGATGCCGCCGTTGCCATCGGCGACCAGATCGACACCGGCACCTGGTTCATGAACCGCTGCGATTACCTGGACCCGGCGCTGGCGTGGACCGGGGTCAAGGATTCGGGACGGGGCTGTACACTCTCGGCCCTGGGAGACGAGCACCTGACCCGGCCCAAGTCCTTCCACCTGAGGACCAACGTTTGAGCTAGAGCCCTATCCGACCAAATGGAATCAATTTGATGGCGGCAAATCGGTTTTCCGGGCAGGCGCGGCGCGAAGCGCGATGCAGCGCATCGGGCGAGGGTCGCAACGCACCCGGGGAACCGATTTGCCCCACCGGAGGCCGGGTGCTTTTGCGCCGTGGCGTCGTAGCGTATCTTTGCCGATGCTCTGCATCGGCATGCGAAACGCGCCTAACCACGGCACAAAATCATCCCGGTCAAATGGTTCCATTTGGCCGGATAGGGCTCTAACGGCACGGTCCGGCACCAACCGACAGGCATCAACCCGCAAGAACAAGGAATCAGGACTATGGGTGACGACGGCAACAGCCTTTCCGGCAACTGGAACTTTCCCACCACCGTGATCTTCGGCGCCGGGCGCATCAAGAACCTGGCCCGGGCATGCCAGTCCCTGGGCATGACCAAGCCGCTGCTGATTACCGACCCGGGGCTGGCGGCCCTCGACATGGTTGCCGATGCCGCCACAGCCAATACCGAGGCCGGCCTTCCCACCGCCGTCTTCAGCGACGTCAAACCCAACCCGGTGGGTAAGAACGTCGACGACGGGGTTGCCGCCTACCAGGCCGGCGGCCACGACGGGGTCATCGCCTTCGGCGGCGGCAGCGCCCTGGACGCCGCCAAGGCCGTCGCCCTAATGGTCGGCCAGGAGCGGCCGCTGTTCGATTTCGAGGACGCGGGCGACAACTGGAAACGGGTCAAGACCGAAGGCGTGGCCCCGGTGGTGGCGGTGCCGACGACCTCGGGAACGGGATCGGAAACCGGCCGTGCCTCGGTGATCACCGAAGAGGAAACCCACACCAAGCGCATCATCTTCCATCCCTCGATGATGCCGGCGACGGTGATCGCCGATCCGGAACTGACCATCGGCCTGCCGCCCCACATCACGGCGGCGACGGGCATGGATGCCCTCGCCCACTGCTTCGAGGCCTACTGCGCCCCGGGCTACCACCCCATGGCCGAAGGTGTGGCGGTGGAGGGCATGCGCCTGGTCAAGGAGTGGCTGCCCACCGCGGTCAAGGATGGCACCGACATTGCGGCGCGGGCGCACATGATGGCGGCGGCGAGCATGGGCTCGACCGCGTTCCAGAAGGGCCTCGGCGCCATCCATTCCCTGAGCCACCCGGTGGGCGCCGTCTACGATGCCCACCACGGCCTCGCCAACGCCGTCTTCATGCCCTACGTCATGGCCTTCAACCGTCCCGCCATCGCCGACAAGATGGAGCGCCTGGCACGCTATCTGGATCTCCCGAAAGCATCCTACGCGGCGGTGCTGGACTGGGTCCTGGCGTTGCGCCGGGAGATCGGCATTCCCCACACCGCCGCCGACCTCGGCGTCGAGGAAGAGCGCCTGGGCGAGCTCGCCGAGATGGCCGCCATCGATCCCACGGCCGGCGGCAACCCGGTCAAGGCCGGCACGGCCGAGATGCGCCGGATGTACCAGGCGGCGTTGGCGGGAAAGGTAGGGTGATCGGAAAGCCGTTGGTGTTGAGTCGCTTACGGCAGGAAACTCGGAACCCGATTCAGGGCCGGGCCGGAATTTCGTTACGGCCACGCCAAGGGCCCGGGCGCGGCCTTCATCGGGGCATTGTGTCTTCGGTGCCCGGCCCGGTGGAGTCCCCGTTCACCGGGCCATTTCGGAGCCCGGCCAGCGATTATCGTCCGGCATGATATCGGCACGGAAGCGGAATTCGGCTTGCCGGAGAATCGGTTAGGGGCCGGGCCTCAGACCCGGTGGCAATTCCACGCACGGGGGGTACGGTCGCCGACGGGAGGAACGGTCAAATTCTTCCGGGAGCAGGCCGCCATTCCGGTGGCGCTGGCGAAAAATCGTTGTTGGAGAATCGGTTGCCGACCCGGGCTTAGAAATGCTCTAAAGATCGGGCGGCGGTGCCCGGCCCGGGGGGCGGGAAGGAGACGGTCCGATCAAGGGAATGTTCCAATTCGACCGGCGGCGGTGGCGGGCCTTCGTCGTCATCCTCGGTGTGGCCTGCGGCCTCGCCTACCTGGGCATCTGGTTCAGTTTCCTGATTCCCTTTCTGGGGCAGTTCCTGTTCGTCGCCGGGTTGATGGTCTGGTACGTGGTCGGGACGCTTTTCGCCTGGACCGGATTCTTCGAGTTCTCCGAATTCGGCGCCACGCCAGCGAGCTGGCCCGCGCACGTGGTCCTGGTGGCCTTCTACGCCGCCGTCGCCGTCCTCGGGAGCCTGCCGTTCCGCCGGGGCGGGAATCGCTGAGGGTTTAAAAACCTTTGCGCGGAGTCGGTTGCTCAGAGTTCCGAACCTGGTGGACGAAGGTGGGTGGAGCGTCAGGCCGCGGCGATGCGCTTGACCTTGATCTTCCGGTCCAGGCCGCGCGAGCGGGCGAGGTCGTAGGCCAATTGCATGCGCAGCCAATGGTCCGGGGTCGAACCGAATGCCTTCGACAGGCGGTACGCCATCTCGATAGAGACCGACGCCTTTTCGTTGATCAGCGACGACAGGGCGGGCCGCCCGACGCCGAGACGCCGGGCCGCCTCGGTCACGGTCAGCCCCAGTTCCCCCAGGCAGT
>JAJFIG010000387.1 GCA_021775195.1 Rhodospirillales bacterium
CAATTCGCGCAATTTTTCCAGGCAGGCCTCGCGGCCGGCACGGTAGTCGCCCTCTTCCCACCAGCCCTCGACGGCATCCAGCAGATCGCCGATTACGGGCCCCGACGGAATGCCGAGTGCGGTGACGTCACGTCCCTTGAGGGGAAATTCCAGGGCCATCCAGGAATCGACCTCGCCGAGCAGGTCGAGCCAGGCCACGGTCCGTGCCGCAGGTTGGCGGGGGGTTACCGCCAGTTCCCCGGCCCAGGCCAGGAGCACCAGGTCGCGAACGATGTCGGCGCCGAGGCGGTGCAGGGCCCGCCGCCGCTCCGGGGCCTCGGTCTCTGGAGTGGCGTGGACCGGCGCCGTGGCCAGGGTCATCAGGCGTTCGGTGGCCTGGTTGGACAGCCGCAGGCGGGCCGCCACCGCGCCCGCCGCCGCTTCGTCGCCGCCGGGGTCGAGCAGGGCGGCCAGGCGGCGCACCGGGTCGGACGCCACGGAGTCCAACTTGATGGCGCGGGTCTCGAGCCAGCCGAGCAGGCGCAGGCGGCCGACGTCGCCGGCCTCGGGAAGTATTTGCTGGAGGACCCGTTCGCCGCGCATCAGCATGACGATGTCGGCGGCGTTGGGGCCGAGGAGAATGCGGAAAACCTCCTCGCGGACCCGTTCGGCGGATAGCTCCGGCACCCGGTGGGCCAGGGCCCGGCATGCCGCCAGGGCATCGGCATCCGGCGGCGGCTCGCCGTAGGCGCCATAGATGCGGAAGAACCGCAACAGGCGCAGGACGTCTTCCTCGATGCGCTGGCGGGCGTTGCCGACGAAACGGACGCGGCCCTGGCCGAGATCGTCGATGCCGCTAAAAGAATCGTAAATGTCGCCGTCGGCGGTGGCGAACAGGGTGTTGATGGTGAAATCGCGGCGCGCCGCGTCCGCCTCCCAGTCGTCGGTGAAGGCGACCCGGGCATGGCGGCCGTCGGTTTCGACGTCGACGCGCAGCGTCGTGATCTCGAAGGACCAGTCGCCAATGACGGCGGTCACGGTGCCGTGGCCGATGCCAGTGGGGATTGCCCTGATGCCGGCCGCCTGCAGGCGCGCCATCACGGTTTCAGGCGGCTCAGGGGTGGCGATGTCGATGTCCTTCACCGGGCGTTTGAGGATGGCGTCGCGGATGCAGCCGCCGACGAAGCGGACCTCGGTGCCGCCGGCGCGCAAGGCGGCGAGCACGGCGGTGGTCTCGGGCGCCGTCATCCAGGGCGGTGGGGCGATCTTGCCGGTGGGTTCGGTGGAGGAGTCCAAGGTCGTCCGCCCGTTACCGGGTGTGGGGACGGCGGACCCGCTGCGGTCCCAGCCGGCTCATGCGGCCCCCGGCCGGGTTCCGTCGGTCAGGCCGAGGTAGATCAGGCCGCCGGCCATGAGCACGAAGCCGGTGACGATGAGCCAGAACCAGGGTGTCCGCCGCTGCGCCTCTTCCGGCTCGCCCGCCGCCGCCCGCTTGTTGCGGGTCAGCCACAGCCAGCCGAAGTAGACGATGGTCGGCAGGGCGATGGGCAGGACGTAATGAAGGAGTATTCGGGTCATGAGCCGACGAGGGCCTCGTAAAGGTTGATCAGCATGCCGGCGGTAGCGCCCCAGATATAGTATTCGCCGTAGGGCATGGCGTAGAAGTGCCGCTGGTGCCCCTCGTAAAGGCGCTGGTGGCGCTGGTGGTTGGCGGGGTCGAGGAGGAATGCCAGCGGAACCTCGAAGACCTCGGCGACCTCGTGGGGGTCGGGGTCGAGCTCGAATTCCGGCGCCAGCACGCCGACGACGGGGACGACGTCGAACCCGGTGCGGGTGATGTAGTTGTCGAGGCGCCCGATGACCTCCACGTGATGGCGCCCGACCCCGGTTTCCTCCTCCATTTCGCGCAGTGCGGCGTCCTCGGGTCGGCCGTCGCTGGGCTCCATGTGGCCGCCGGGAAAACTGATCTGCCCGGCGTGATGCTCGAGATGGTCGGTGCGCCGGGTGAAGAGCACGGTGATGCCGTCGTCGTGGTCGACCAAGGGGACAAGGACGGCGGCCGGGGTCAGGGGTGCCCGGGGACGTAATCCGGGATTGAGGTCATGGTCGCCGCGTTCGGCCATGGCCGAACTGCGGTAGCGGGTGGCGCCGCCGCCGTTGCAAGACGGCAGGCGGCGGGCAATTGTGTTCCGGGTCAGGGTCGCCGTCATGAGCCGTCGTCCAGGTTGCCGAGGGCGAAAAAGTGGCCGCTGCTCCATACGCCGTACATGTTTTCGCCGCCAACCTTTTCTTCAAGGCCCATCGTTACCAATTCATAGTACACCGAGCGCGCGACGCGGGCATCCAGTCCGGCGCGGACGGTGACATAAGGAGACGGTTCGCCGGTTTCCGGGTCGGTGACGACCCGGAGCGGGTGATCGTCGTCGACGGTGACGACGTCGTCAATATTGGTGCGCAGGCGGATGACCTGATCGGGGCCGTCACCCACGGCAAACAGCTCGACGGCGATGAAGGGAACGTCCTCGACCCGGATGCGGCCGCTTTCGACCGGCGTCGTCAGCCAATAGTCGCCGGCATCGTCGCGGTTGAGGACGGTGGAGAACAAACGGACGAGTTCTTTGCGGCCAATGGGGGAGCCGTGGTAATACCAGACTCCGTCCCGGTCGATGCGGATATCGAAGTCGCCGCAAACGTCGCGGTTCCGTAATTCCGGGGACGGCGCTCCGCCGTCGCCGGCGGAGCCGATGCGGGAAGGGAAATCACCGGTGTCCGGTGTGTTGGTGTTCATTCATCCTCGCCGGTCGCAGACTGCGGAGACGTCAACGTGACACTCGTTGCCAAGAATAATGCTGATATAGATGATTCGGCGCAACTGATCGAGGCCGTCGAGCGATTGAGCGAAGATATCGCGGCGGCGCGGGTCGGCATCGGGAGGATCATCTTCGGCCAATCCCGGGTCATCGAGGAAACCCTGATCACGCTCCTGGCGGGCGGCCATCTGCTGCTGATCGGCGTTCCCGGCCTGGGCAAGACCCGGCTGGTGGAAACCCTGGGGACGGTGTTCGGGCTTGAGGCCCGGCGGGTCCAGTTCACACCCGACCTGATGCCCGCCGATATCCTGGGCTCGGAGGTCCTGGAGGAATCGGACACCGGGCGGCGCTCCTTCCGCTTCATCAAGGGGCCGGT
>JAJFIG010000388.1 GCA_021775195.1 Rhodospirillales bacterium
GACATCACCGAGCGCAAGCGAACTCAGGCGCACATCGAGCAGATCGCCCTCCACGACACCCTGACGGGCCTGCCCAACCGCTTCCTCTTCCATCAACGGCTTGGCGATGCCCTGGCCCAGGCCAAGCGGCACGAAGACAAGATGGCATTGATGTTCCTCGATCTCGACGACTTCAAGGGCGTCAACGATACCCTCGGCCATGATGCCGGCGACGAGCTTCTCAAGCAGGTCGCCGAGCGTTTGCAATCCCAGTTGCGCGAAACCGATGTCCTCGGCCGCCACGAAAACACCCTTGCCCGCCTCGGCGGCGACGAGTTCACCATCATCCTCACCAATCTTGCCGACCCGGTCGACTCGGTGAACGTCGCCGAACGGATCCTGGCCAAGATCGGAAACCCGTTCACCATCGCCGGGAGCGAGGTCCACTGTGGGATCAGCATCGGAATCGCCATCTACCCGACCCACGGCACCGACCCCGAACAACTGCTCAAGACCGCCGACATGGCCCTTTACCGCGCCAAGGCCGAGGGCCGGAACACCTACTGCTTCTACAGCGAGGAGCTGGAGGCCCAGGTTCTGATTCGCAAGGCCATCGAGGCGGACCTGCGCAAGGCCGTGGAGGAAGGCCAGTTGAGCCTCGCCTACCAGCCCCAGATCGACGTCATGAGCGACCGTCCGGTGGGTCTCGAGGCGCTGCTGCGCTGGGACCATCCCGAGCGCGGACCGATCGCTCCCGAGACCTTCATCCCCGTCGCCGAATCCACCGGCCTGATCCTGCCCATCGGGCAATGGGTACTGGAACAGGCGTGCATCCAGAACAAGGCCTGGCAGGACGCCGGCCTGCCCGCTGTGCCGGTGGCGGTCAATATTTCTCCCGTGCAGTTTCAGCAGGAGGACGTATTGGCAATGGTGGACGAGGCCCTGCAACATAGCGGGCTCGATCACGCCCACCTCTGCGTGGAGATCACCGAGAGCCTCGTCATGCAGGACGATTTCGTCTCCTCCGGCATCCTGCACGGCTTGCGCCGCCTTGGCGTCAAGGTAGCCCTCGACGACTTCGGTACCGGCTATTCGTCGCTGAGCTACCTCATGCGCCTGCCGGTGGACAAGATCAAGCTCGACCGCAGTTTCCTCCATGATATCGAGTACGACCAGGGAGGGGCGGCGATCGTCAAGGCAATGGTCAGTCTCGGCCACAGTTTGGGGATGCGGGTTACCATGGAGGGGGCCGAGACCCTGAACCAGGTCGCGGTCCTCAGTTCATCCGGCATCGACGAGATCCAAGGATTCTATTTCTCCGAGCCCCTACCCCCCGAGGCGGTGCCGGACTTCTTGACCAAGGAAGTAAATTTTTCGGAAAAAGCCACCGCGGAACCCGGCCGCCACACCGGTTGACCCGGTGGCTTGACGCTCCCCGTCAGCCGATGGTCACCACCAGCTTGCCGAAATGCCCGGCATCGCGCATGGTCCGGTAGGCCTCCGGTGCCTCGTCAAACCCGAAAGCCCGGTCGATGACCGGCCGCAGTCCCGACCGTGACATCGCCGCGTTCAGGTCCTCGAACATGCGCCGGCTGCCGACGTAAACCCCCTGCAGGCGGATCGATTTGCGCATCACCGCCGTCGGATTGACGCTGCCGCCCGTGAGCACCCCGATCAGGGACACCGTGCCCGCGACCCGGGTTGCCGCCACTGATTTTTCCAGGGTTCCGGCGCCGCCGACTTCCACCACCTGATCGACGCCGTGCCCGCCGGTGATCTCCAGCACCGCCTGCTCCCAGTCGGGCCGGGTCCGGTAGTTGATGGTCTCCGCCGCCCCCAGGTCCCGGGCCCGGGCCAGCTTGTCGTCGCTGGACGAGGTGACGATGGTCCGCGCCCCGCCCATCACCGCCAGTTGCAGCGCCATCACCGAGACGCCGCCCGTGCCCAGGAGCAGCACCGTGTCGCCGGGTTTCATCCGCCCCTGTTCGATCAGGCAGTTCCACGCCGTGACCCCGGCGCAGGGCAGCGTCGCCGCCTCCTCGAAGGACAGGTGATCGGGGATCGCCACCACCCCGTCCTCGCCCAGCACCGCGTATTCGGCCAGCACCCCGTCGATTGCGCCGCCGAGGGCGCTGGCCATCGCCTCGGGGGTGATGGTGCCGTCGGTCCAGCGCTGGAAGAAGGTCCCCATCACCCGGTCGCCCGGTACCCACCGCGTCACCCCGGCGCCGACCTCGACCACCTCACCGGCGCCGTCGGAATTGGGGATCAGGGGCAGGGCGAGGCCCCTTGACACCGGGTCCTCGACAGTGGACAGGTCGCGGTAGTTGATCGACGACGCCCGCACTCGGACCAGGACCTCGCCTGCCCCCGGCGCCGGCATCGGGCGTTCCGTCCGCGCCAGGGCATCGATGCCCCCGGGTCCCTGGATTTCATAGACGTTCATGGTATCCATCTCCTCAGGATTTGGCCGTCTTGGCGAAACGCTTGAGTGTTGCCTTGGCGACGTCGTCGAAGACGCCGGCATCGTCGGCCGTTTTGGCCAGGATCATCGCCCCCTCGAGGGCCGCCAGAAAGGCCCGGGCCTCCGATTTCGGCGCCGTCAGCAGCGTGAATCCCTCACGTCGGGCGCGCTTGAATAGGCGTGACAGCCAGTCGATGTTGCGGTCGAAGAACCGCCGGACCTCGAGGACGACCTCTCCGGGCAGCGACGCCGCCTCGGCGCCCAGCATCCCGCACAGGCACATGCGGCCATCGTCGGCCAGAGCGTCCCGGAACAGCGCCGTGTAGCCAGCCAGGAGGGCAGGGACCTCCGCTCCCCCGGCCTCT
>JAJFIG010000389.1 GCA_021775195.1 Rhodospirillales bacterium
CCTCGACGCCGACCAGCGCGCCCTTTACGACCTCATCTGGAAGCGCACTGTCGCCAGCCAAATGGAATCCGCCGTTCTCGATCAGGTGGCGGTGGACGTGGGCTCCGAGGACAGCGCCGTGGTCCTGCGCGCTACCGGCTCCACCGTCGCCTTCCCCGGATTTTTCAAGCTCTATAGGGAAAGCCGCGACTACACCGGCGCCCCCGGGGAAGACGTCCGCAGCCAGGACCGTGAACGCACCCTGCCCGCGCTCGCCGACGACGAGAACCTCGAACGCGGCGCCGTCACCCCCGAACAGCACTTCACCCAGCCGCCGCCACGCTTCTCCGAAGCCAGTCTGGTCAAGCGCCTCGAGGAACTGGGCATCGGCCGCCCGTCCACCTACGCCAGCATCATTTCCGTGATCCAGGACCGCAACTACGTGCGCCTGGAGAGCCGCCGCTTCCTTCCCGAGGACCGGGGCCGCCTGGTAACCGCCTTCCTGAGCAGCTTTTTCAACCGCTACGTCGAGTACTCCTTCACCGCCGAGCTTGAATCGAAACTCGACGACATTTCCGGCGGCCGCATCGACTGGAAGACCGTGCTCCGCGAATTCTGGGGTACTTTCAGCAAGGCCGTCGACGAGACCAAGGACCTGCGCGTGCGCGAGGTCCTGGACGCCCTTGACGCCCTGCTCGGCCCTCATTTCTTCCCCACCGGCGACGACGGCAAGGACTCCCGGGCCTGTGCCGCCTGCGCCGATGGCCGCCTCAGCCTCAAGCTCGGCAAGTTCGGCGCCTTCATCGGCTGCAGCAACTATCCCGACTGCCGCTACACCCGCCCGCTGGTGGTCGCCAACGGCGACGAGGCGGCCAACGCCGCCGCCGCCGGGCCCCGCGTCCTCGGCCAGGACCCGGCGACCGGCCTCGAGGTATCCCTGCGCCAGGGCCCCTACGGCCCTTACGTACAATTGGGCGACACTCCGCCCGCCGACGACAAGAAAACGGAAAAAGGCAAGCCCAAGAAAGCCAAGCCCAAAGCCAAGCCCAAAGCCAAACCCAAACGGGCCTCCCTGCCCAAGGGCACCAACCAGGCGGATATGGATCTGCAGACGGCGCTGGGACTTCTCGCCTTGCCCCGGGACGTCGGCATCCATCCGGAAACCCACGACCCCATCACCGCCGGCATCGGCCGCTACGGCCCCTATATCAAGCACGGCGATGTCTACGTCTCCCTCAAGAAGGCCGGCGACGACGTCCTCACCATCGGCCTCAACCGCGCCGTCGTGCTCATCGCCGAAGCCCCCAAGAAGGCTCCCGCCAAGACCCTTGGCGACCATCCCGGCGACGGCAAGCCGGTGACCCAGAAGAGTGGCCGCTACGGCCCCTACGTCCAGCACGGCACCGTTCGCGCCAACTTGCCCAAGGACGTCTCCGCCGACGATGTAACCCTCGAACAGGCGGTGGAAATCCTCGCTGCCCGGAGCGGCGCCAAGAAAGCGGCGCCTAAGAAAAAACCGGCGAAGAAGAAGGCGGCGGCGAAGAAGAAGGCGGCGGCGAAGAAGAAGGCGGCGCCCAGGAAGGCCAGCGCCACCAAGGGCACCAAGCGCGCCGCCGCCGGCGACTGACCGGGACCTTGACCAAGACCCGTCAGAATCCGGCGCCTTTTCCCAGCCGCGAGCAGATCCTCGACTTCATCAACGAGAACCAGGGCCGGATTCGCAAGCGCGAGATCGCCCGCGCCTTTCGCCTCGATTCGGAACAGCGGGTGACCCTCAAGAAGGTGTTGCGCGAGATGCACCGTGACGGTCTGGTCCAGCGGGGTGCCGGCCGTCGCCTGCGGGCACCGGGAACCCTGCCCCCGGTGACCGTCATCCAGGTAACCGGTACCGACACCGACGGCGAGCTGCTGGCCCGGCCTCTGACCTGGCGCGGCGACGGCGACCCGCCGGTCATTTACCTGGTCCCCGGGAAACGCGGCCGCTCGGCGCTGGGCGCCGGCGATCGGGCTCTGGCCCGGCTTCACCCGGCCAACGACGGGACCTACGAGGCCCGGGTGATACGCCGTGTCTCCGCCGCACCATCCCTCGTTCTGGGCATTTACACTGTCATCGACGGGCAGGGACGCCTGAGCCCCACCGACCGCCGCAGCCGCCACGATTTCATCGTCACCCGGGACAACGCGATGGGCGCCCGCGCTGGCGACCTGGTCCGCGCCGAGGTCCTGCCGGGGCGGCGTCTGGGGTTGCGCGAGGCACGAGTGATCGAACACCTTGCCGCCACCGACGGCGCCCGTTCGGTGAGCCTGATCGCCATCCACGATCACGATGTCCCCACCGCCTTCAGCGACGAGGCCTTGGTCCAGGCCGCCGACGCCGGTCCGGCGCCCCATGAAAAGCGAGAGGACCTGCGCACCCTGCCCCTGGTCACCATTGACGGTGCCGACGCCCGCGACTTCGACGACGCCGTCTGGGCCGAGGCCGACCCCGATCCCAAGAATCCCGGCGGTTGGCACCTGCTGGTCGCCATCGCCGACGTCGCCTGGTACGTGCGTCCCGGCGACGCCCTCGACACCGGCGCCTACGAGCGCGGCAATTCGGTCTATTTCCCCGACCGGGTGGTGCCGATGTTGCCCGAGGCGCTCTCCAACGGCTGGTGTTCCCTGAACCCCGACGAGGATCGCCCATGCATGGCGGTCCATCTCTGGATCAACGCCGCCGGCGCCCTCCGCCGCCACCGCTTCGTCCGCGCCACCATGCGTTCGGCGGCGCGCCTCACCTATTCCCAGGTCCAGGCGGCCCGTGACGACGACCCCGATGCCACCACCCGGCCCCTACTGGACTCCGTGATCGCGCCCCTCTACGGCGCCTATGAGACCCTCGCCGAGGGACGGCGGAACCGCGGTGCCCTGGAGCTCGACTTGCCCGAGCGCCGCGTCGTCCTCGACGATGCCGGCGACGTCGCCCGGGTCGAAGTCCGCGAGCGCTTCGACAGCCACCGGCTGATCGAGGAATTCATGATCACCGCCAACGTCGCCGCCGCCGAGGCCCTGGAGGCCCTGCGCCAGCCGTGCATGTACCGGGTTCACGACGCCCCCAGTGACGACAAGCTGGAGAGTCTCCGCACCTTCCTCGACAGCATCGGCCTGAAACTCGCCCGTGGCCAGGTGATCAAGCCCGCCCACTTCAACCGCCTCCTCGCCCGCGCCGCCGGCACCGACAACGCCCACCTGAGCAAAGAAGTCGTCC
>JAJFIG010000390.1 GCA_021775195.1 Rhodospirillales bacterium
GTCGGCAGCCCCGACGACGAGCGCGGCCAGGTGGTCAAGGCCTTCGTCCGCCTGGCCGGCGGTCACCGGGCCGGCGACGATCTCGCCCGCGAGCTTAAGGACCACGTCAAGGGCACCCTGGCTTTTTACAAGTATCCGCGCCGGATCGAGTTCGTGGACGCCTTTCCCCTGACCAGCACGGGCAAGATCAACCGCAAGGAATTACGCCATCGTGAACACATGGCATTGGACAAGGCGCCCGGCCCCCGGGGCCCGGCGCCCGTTGAACAGAGACAATAACCCGGGAAGGAATGGAAATCACCGAAAGGGAGGATCCTATGAGGAAATTCACCGTTAGAACCGTGTTAAGCCTGGCGCTGCCGGTGGCCGCCGTGCTCGCCCTGTCGGCGCCGGCCGTGGCCGACGTCACATTGCGCATGAGCCACCAGTGGACCGAGAACAACGCCGGTTCCAAGATCGACAAGTGGTTCGCAAGCGAGATCGAGAAACGCACCAAGGGCAAGGTCAAGATCAAGATCTTCTGGGCCGAGGCCCTGGGCAAGGCGAAGGAGAACCTGGGCCTGCTCCAGCAGGGCGCCGTCGACATGGCGGCCATGTCGCCGGGCTATTTCCCGGCCCAGATGCCCTTCTACGCGGCGCCGAACTCGATCCCCATGACCATGGACGAGGTGCCCCACGCCACCGAACTGATGAAGCGCCTGATGACCGAGGTTCCCATCTACCAGGAAGAGACCAAGCGCAACGGCATCAAGGCCGTCTTCTTCCATCACCTCAACCCCTACAAGCTGGTCTGCAAGGACGCGGTGACCACCGTTGACGGCATGAAGGGCAAGAAGATGCGTACCTGGGGCAAGGACATGCCGCGCATGGTCCAGGCCGCCGGCGGCACGCCGGTGACCCTGTTCCTGCCCGAGATCTACGAAGGCCTCAGCCGCGGCGCCGTCGACTGCGCCCCCTTCGCCGTCGATCTGGTGGTCAACTACAAGATCTACGAGGTCGCCAAGAACATCACCAACATCACGCTGTGGCTTGGGCCGAGCACCGGCATCTGGATTTCCCAGGCCGCCTGGAACAAGTTGACGCCCGCCCAGCAGCAGATCATGACCAAGACCGGCCTCGAGGCCGCCGAGCGTGACCGCGACGCGGTGATGGCGGCGGGCGCCAAGGCCGTTGGCACCCTCAAGTCCAAGGGCGTAAAGTTCCATGACTTCCCGGCCGCCGAAAAAGCCAAGTGGCGGTCCGCCAACCCCGACTTCTTCGCCGACTTTATCAAGGAGATGTCGAAAAAGGGCTGGGGTGACGACGCCCGCAAGACCGTCGCCATCTGGAAGGAAGTCACCGGCCGCTAAGAGGGCCGAAGCGACACTGCGGCTCCCCGTCATGGCCATCGCCATGACGGGGTGGTTCGCGTTGGCAACGGAAAAGGCAGGTCATGGAGGCCACGCGATCTGAGCGCTCGACGGCCGCCAAATGGCTGATGCGGGTCAATCTGGGGTGCGGCCTGGTTTCCGGCGTCGCCCTTCTTCTGATGATGGTCGTCGGCGCCGTCGACGTCGTCGGCACCAACCTCGACATGATCGGCCTGACTAGCGTGCCCCTGCCGGCGGCCTTCGAGTTCATGGCCACAATGATGGTGGTCAACGTCTTCCTGGCCATGTCCCTTGGCCAATCCCGGCGCGCCCACATCCGGGTCGAGGTCCTGGTCAACCTACTGCCCCACGGCGGGCAGCGGACCGCCGATGTCATCCAGTATCTGTTCAGCATGATCCTGTTTGCGTTGATCGCCTGGTTCGGCTGGGGCGGCGGCCTGCACAGCCTCTCGGTCGGCGAGTACGAGCCCGGCCTCATCAACTACCCGGTCTGGCCGGCGCGCCTCGTCCTCGCCTTCGGCGCCACCCTGATGGCGCTCCAGTGCCTGTTCGACCTGCTGGGAGTCTTCCGTCCGCGCCTGCGCACCGATGAAGACGTCCACCCGGCCCCACCCATTTCCTGACACCGGTAGCGGACCTGATCCCGTGGACGCCCTCCTCATCGGATACTCCGGCGCCCTGCTCCTGTTTCTCTTCCTCGCCGCCGGCATTCCCGTCGGCGTCGCCATGGGCATCATCGGCATCGGCGGCATGTATTTCGGTGCCGGCAAGGCCCTGATGTTCGGCCAGTTGCAGACCCTGCCCTTCGCCGTCGTCAACAACTACGCCTTCGGCGTCCTCCCCATGTTCGTGCTCATGGGGGTGTTGGCCGAGGCCTCGGGCCTGACCAGCCAGGTCTTCTACGCCGCCGACCTCTGGCTGCGCCGCTTCCGGGGCGGGCTTTATCAGGCGGTCATCGTCGGTTCCGCCATCTTCGCCGCCATCTCCGGGTCGACCATCGTCAACGCCGTCGTCTTCACCCGCATCGCCTTCCCCGAGATGATGAAGTACGGCTATTCCAAGAGCCTCTCCATCGGCTCCATCGCCGGCGCCGGCAGCTTCGCCGCCATGATCCCGCCCTCCATCACCATGGTCATCTACGCCATCATGACCGAGCAGTCGGTGGG
>JAJFIG010000040.1 GCA_021775195.1 Rhodospirillales bacterium
GATCCCCAGGCCGACGCGGTAGTGGACATTGCCACCCTGGTTTCGGTCATCACCGACAAAAGCGAACGGGACGATCCCAACGTGGTCAAGGCGGTGGTATCCCTGGCCCCTGGCGCCACCATCGGGCCGGCCCTTTATTTCAGCCGCCAGACGGTGCCCGGCGGCAAGGGCCCGCTCTATCACCACATCGGCATCTACGCCTTCCGGCGCCCGGCTCTGGAGCGCTTCGTCAACCTGCCCCCGGGGATACTCGAGGAACGCGAGCGGCTGGAGCAGTTGCGGGCGTTGGAGAACGGCATGCGCATCGACGCCGCCCTCGTTGACACCGTTCCCCTGGGTGTCGATACTCCCGGCGACCTGGCGCGCGCCCGCGACATGCTGGCCCCGAAGCGCCGGGACTAGAGGTCGTGTACTCAATAAGGCTGCGCCCGTGGTTGCGGCGAAAATGACGAGGGATTAGGCGCGAGGACGTAGGACATGCAGCGCATATTCAAGGCCGAGCGACGCGAGCCCTCGTCATTTTCGCCCAATTCCGGAGGAACGGGGCCACTTTTCCCACCCGCTACGTTGCGGACCCCTTGCGATGGTTTGGCATCGCGGCACGGTCCGCGCCTTGCGGGTGGGAAAATTGGCTCCCGCCACGGGCGCAGCCTTAATGAGCACACGACCTAGATAAAACAGCAGGCCAAGGCCAGTCCCATGTCCGCTCCCGACAAGACCATCGCCTTCCAGGGTTCGCCTGGAGCGTACTCGGACCTCGCCTGCCGCAGCGTGCGGCCGGAGATGACGACCCTGCCGTGTCACGCCTTCGAGGACGCCTTCGCCGCCGTGCGCGATGGCAAGGCGGCACTGGCAATGATCCCCATCGAGAATTCCGTCGCCGGGCGGGTCGCCGACATCCACCACCTTCTGCCCGAATCGGGCCTGCAGATCATCGGCGAGCACTTCCAGCGGGTGAACCTTCATCTCCTTGGCGTCAAGGGAGCGACCATCGGCGACCTGACCCATGTGCACAGCCACATCCATGCCCTGAACCAGTGCCGCAAGGTCATCGAGGAGCTGGGCATCCAGCCCGTGGTCCACGTCGATACCGCCGGCGCCGCCGCCGAGATCGCCGCCAACGGCGACAAGACCCAGGGGGCCATCGCCTCGGAACTGGCCGGCGAGCTGGATGGCCTGGCATCCCTCAGGGCCGACATCGAGGACGCCGCCCACAACACCACCCGTTTCCTGATCATGGCCCTCGAGCCGGTGATCCCCCATCCCAAGGCAGGACCGACCATCACCAGCTTCGTCTTCCGCGTCCGCAACGTCCCGGCGGCCCTCTACAAGGCACTGGGCGGCTTCGCCACCAATGGCGTCAACAGGACCAAGCTGGAAAGCGATCTCGTCGGCGGGCACTTCCTCGCCGCCCAGTTCTACGCCGACGTCGAGGGCCACCCCGAGCACCGCAACCTGGAACTGGCCCTCGAGGAGCTCAATTTCTTCACCCGCGAGGTCAAGATCCTGGGCGTCTATCCGGCCCACCCCTACCGCCTGGAAACCGACGGCGACGACGACGATTAGGCAACGTCGGCAGGTCGTTCAGTCGCCTCTACCCTCGGCCAGCCATTCCTCGATCAGCCAGCGCGAAATGGAATCCTTTCGCGGCAGGCGCCGGCCTGATTCCTCGAAACGTGCGATCTCGTCCCGGTCGAACCAGCGCACGTCTTCCAGTTCGGTCTCATCGAAGTCGATGGACGTGGTCTCGGCCCTGGCCCGGAACCCCAGCATCAGGGACGATGGGAAGGGCCAGGGTTGCGAGGCCCGGTAGCGCACGTCGGTCACCGCCACGCCGGCTTCCTCCATGACCTCGCGGATCACCGCCTCCTCAAGGCTTTCTCCCGGATCGACGAACCCGGCCAGGGTCGAATACATGCCGTCGGCCCATTTCGGCTGGCGGCCCAGCAGGCAGACGTCATCCCGCCCCCCCGGCGCCACCCCGTTGGCGGACCGGGTAATGAGCATGATCACCGCCGGGTCGGTGCGCGGAAAGTGCTCGCGCCCGCAGCCGATATTGGTGCACGCCCGCATGTGGCCGCCATGGCGGCTTTCGGTGGCATAGCCGCAGTCGCCGCAAAAGCACTGGCGCCCATGCCAATGCATCATCCCCCGGGCATAGGCCAGCAGCGTGCCTTCCTGGCGGTCCATGAGTGCTCCCGCCCGGCGCAGATCCATGAACTCGGCCGGCGCCACCAGGTGCGCCAGCACCGATAGTTCGTGTTCGGATACGTCGGCGGCGAAATAGGCGATGTCGCCATCGATGCCCAGCAGGGTGACATGCGCGGCCATATCCACCAGGTCCCGCACCGGCTTGCCGGTGACGGTAACCGCCTCCGGCACCTCCCCCGCCAGGATCAGGTTTTGGTTGCGCCACACCGGCACGATGCGGGTCGACCCGGCCGCCAGGCGTTTGGCCACCCAATCGGCGTCGCGTCGTTGCAGGGCCGCCCGGTCCAGGGCGCCACCCGTATAGAAGACCCGTTTCGGCATCGCCAGACCCTGCCACAGCCGCCGTTCTCAGGCAACGACAACGCGGTTCGTCCTGTCTCCGCCTTTGGTCCTTGCCTCGCCTCCCGGGTGAACTGTTATAGTGCTGGTGGGAGGCCGGCGGCGGACGGGCCGCTCGCCAACCCGGTCAGGTCCGGAAGGAAGCAGCCGTAACGAGTTCCGGCCCGGGTCGTTGTCCGGTCTCCCACCAACCAGAGTTTCATCGCCAGCACGCCCCTTATGACTGAACCCGACGCCCCCGAACCGCCCGCCGACGCGCCGACCCTGCCCGGCACCGGTGCGCCGGAGGCGGAGTCTGAGGGCGCCGGCCAGTACCAGGTGCTCGCCCGCAAGTACCGCCCCAGCACTTTCGCCGGGCTCATCGGCCAGGAAGCCATGGTCCGCACCCTGACCAATGCCATCGAGGGCGGGCGGCTGGCCCACGCCTTCGTCCTCACCGGCGTGCGCGGAGTCGGCAAGACGACCACCGCCCGGATCATTGCCCGCGCCCTCAACTGCACCGGTATCGAGGGTATCGACGGCCCCACCCCCGAGCCCTGCGGGCGCTGCGACAACTGCCGTGCCATCGCCGAAGACCGCCACATGGACGTCATCGAGATGGATGCCGCCAGCCGCACCGGGGTCGACGACATCCGCGACCTTATCGACGGGGTGCGCTACCGCCCGACCTCGGCCCGCTACAAGGTCTACATCGTCGACGAAGTCCACATGCTGTCGCGCCATGCCTTCAACGCTTTGCTCAAGACCCTGGAGGAACCGCCCGGGCACGTGAAGTTCATCTTCGCCACCACGGAAATCCGCAAGATCCCCATTACCGTGCTGTCCCGCTGCCAGCGTTTCGACCTGCGCCGCGTCGATGTCGAGGCCCTGGTCACCCACTTCCGAGACATCGCCGCCAGGGAGAACGCCCAAGTCAGCGACGCCGCCCTTTACCTCATCGCCCGCGCCGCCGATGGTTCGGTCCGCGACGGCCTCAGCCTCCTCGATCAGGCCATCGCCCATTGCGGCGGCGACGCCGGCGAGGACCAGGTCCGCGCCATGCTCGGCCTCGCCGACCGGACCCTGGTTTTCGACCTTCTAGACGCGGTCATGAAGGGCGATGTCCCGGGGGCGCTCGCGGTCATGGCCGATCAGTACGCCGCCGGTGCCGACCCGGCGGTGGTCATCGAGGACATGCTCGAGCTCACCCACTGGCTGACCCGTATCAAGGTGGTGCCGGGCGCCGCCGACGAGCCTGGGGTGCCCGAGGCCGAGCGGGTGCGCGGCCGCGACATGGCGGCCGGACTGTCCATGGCCGACGTCGCCCGGGCTTGGCAGATGCTGCTCAAGGGCCTGGGCGAGGTTCGCACCTCGCCCAGGCCCGAACAGGCCATTGAGATGATCCTGGTGCGCCTCGCCTACACCGCCCGCCTGCCGACACCGGCGGAAGCCATAAAGTCCCTCGCCGATACCGGCGGCACCTCCGCCGCGCCGGAGCCGGGGCCCAAGTCCGTCACCGGACCCGCCGGCGATGCCGGCCCCCCGCCACCCCGAGCCATGGCCGCCGAGGGCGGCGGCGCCACGGCGCCGGTGGCCGAGACGGCAGTGCCCGAACCGGCACCGATCGCGGAAACCGTGCCCGAAACCATGCCCGAAACCCGGGCCGACCTGCCCGATCCCGCCTCCTTCCCGGACGTAGTCGATCTCACCGGCAAGTGCCGCGAGGGCCGCCTGCATGCCAACCTGATCAACAACCTGCACCTGGTCCACTTCGAGCCCGGCCGCATCGAGTTCCGCCCCGGCGACAAGGCGCCGTCGGACCTTGCCAACCAGCTCAGCCGCTTCCTCAACGAGGCCACGGCCCGGCGCTGGGTGGTCACGGTTTCTCGCGACGGCGGCGAGGCCACCCTCAACCAACAGGCCGCCGCCGAAACCGCCCGGACCCGCGCTGAGGCCGCCAAACACCCCCTGGTCGCCGCCATCCTCGAAACCTTCCCCGGCGCCACCGTCGACGAGGTGCGTACCCTACCGGAGCCGGACACTCCCACCGAGAACCCGGAAGCTCTACCGGACGACGAGTAGGGCGACCCTACGCCCACCCACTAAGCGAATTCTTAATCTTTGTCGCCGACCCTCGGGGCGGTCTGTCCGGCGCCGCGAGCCGCCGGCGCAATCGGGTTTGGATTTCGCTCATGGCAAATGGTGTGACGCCCGGAGAGGCAACGAGATATTCGGCGAAACCGACAGGCACGGGGTCTGGCTCCATGGTCATCCTGCCGCTTTTTGCCACGACTCTGTTTCTCAGCGCCCTGCTGCTGTTCTGGGTCCAGCCCATGTTCGCGAAGATGGTGCTGCCGCTCCTCGGCGGCGCGCCCAACGTCTGGAACACCGCCATGGTGTTCTTCCAGGCCACCCTTCTCGCCGGATACGCATACGCCCATCTCACCACGCGCCTTCTGTCCTTGCGCCGTCAGATGCTTCTGCACGTGGTCATCGTCGCCGCGGCCTTCATCAGCCTGCCCATCGCCGTCGCCGACCTTCCCGTCAACGACGCCCCGGTTCCCTGGCTGCTGGCCCTGCTCGCGGTCTCCATCGGTCTGCCCTTCTTCGCCGTCTCGGCGACCGCGCCGTTGCTCCAGAAGTGGTTTGCCGCCAGCCGCCACCCCCATGCCGGTGATCCCTATTTCCTTTACGGCGCCAGCAACCTGGGCAGCATCCTGGCGCTCCTCGCCTATCCCCTGGTGTTCGAGCCCTTCTTGCGTCTGAGCGAGCAGAGCTGGGCCTGGACCGCCGGCTACGGCGTGCTGCTGGCCTTGATCGCCCTTGCCGGACTGTCCGCCCTCAGGGACGGCCGCCCGCAAGAAGCCGCGCCAGCGGTAGCGTCACTGGACGGAGGCGTCACCTGGCGTCGCCGCGCCCACTGGGTGGCCCTGGCCTTCGCCCCATCGAGCCTGCTGCTCGGCGTCACCTCCCACATCACCACTGACGTCGCCGCGGTACCGTTGCTATGGGTCGTGCCCCTGACGCTTTATCTTCTCACCTATGTCCTGATTTTCGCCCGCCGGCCGC
>JAJFIG010000391.1 GCA_021775195.1 Rhodospirillales bacterium
CGACCGCGAATGCGGCTTGCGGCCCGATGCCACGCCCTCTGCCAATGGACTGGAGCGTTACCAAGTCGGCGGACGGGACAACGACGTTCATCAACACCGGGACGTCCCAGTTCCCGCCCTCGGACACCTTCGGTCCCAATCCGTCGAACCTCCTGCCGACGGAATACACCAACGCCTGTGATTTCGAGGGCAACGAAATTCCCAATACGCTGGCCTCGACGCCGGAGCACCCCTACAACCTGCATCCGGATCCGGTGGTGACGCCGATCGACAAGACCTCGCCAACCGACGATCTTGACGCGGTCATTCGTCATCTGAGGAAGGCAAGCGGGGAAGAGCCCGACGACCGGATCATTCAAGCCAGCTACGACGGCGACGACGACGACAAGCATGACGACAAGCATGGCGATAAACACGGCGATAAACACGGCGGCAAACACGGCGGCAAGCATGGCGGCAAACACGGCGGCAAGCACGGCCCCCGCGTCGACATGTCCAAGGTGCAGTTTGCCATCGACGTCCTCGAGGGTAACCCGCTTCCGCGCACATACAGCGGCATGCCCGTCCTTCACTACAACGGCCCGCTCAAGACCAAGAAGGTGGAGGCGATCAGGGATGCCAGCGGCACCGTGATCGGCGGCACCGTGACCATTCACCAGGTCTGGTACGATACCCACATCGAATCGGATACGTCCTACGTCGATCCAAGCGACGTGCAGGACGTGCCTTGGACGAGTCACTACGTCGTCGACGTTCTCAATCGCGGGCACGAGGACTTCGCGCCCTATGCCATGTGGTTCAACGGGAATTTCGGCGTGCCTCACGTCGGCCAGGACCAGACGTTCTTCCCGATGGAAGACGGGCTGCGGTACGAGTATCAGATGAAGATGCCCCCGGCCCGGTTCTGGAACCTGACCTACCACTGGGGCTGGCGTATCCACCCGCCCCGCGTGCAGGTAACCGAAAATGTCCTGGTGCCGCTTGGCGGCCGTCCGCGAAATGCGTTCGAGGAGGATGTATTCGGCGCCGACCCACGCGCCGACGAGGCGTCCAAGCTCGCCGCTATCGACATGATCGGCGATCTTGCGCCCGCCAAGCGCATGTGGATGGCGCTCCGCGCAATCAAGGCCGGCGCCAGGGGGGACAAACTCGAATACCTGGTCAAGGAGCTCGAGGCGGCTTTCGACGACTGGGGCAATCGCAACCGCCTGCCCCGGGGCGTGAAGGCGAATCCCGATGTCGATTCGACGCTCTTCTACGCCAACAACACGATCTACGGTGAAGTAAAGGGGTTCAAGCGCGACAACCAGATGGACATGGTCAAGTGGAAGCAGCGCGGGGACAAGGTGAACGTGCAGCTGCTGAACGGCGACTATTACGTCCACAGCTACGTCCTGGTCGATTTCGGCGGCATGCGCGGCTGGGAAAACCAGTTCCACAACACCATGCCGATCGGCGGTGCCGGCGCCCTGTTCACCTTCGGGCGGAATCACTGGTGGCCGAATACGCCAAGTGGCCCGGCGATCATTCCCCCGGCGGAACGCCCGACGGGCAAATACGGTCGCATGCTCGGTCTTCACGACATGAAGGAGCATGATCCGGAACACGATCACAAGACTCCGGAATGGAACAAGATCCGCAAGCGCGGGATCGCGAACAGGAAGACCATGGAGGGCATCGGCGAGCACTTCGTCGAGATTACCTTCAACTACGAGCCGTCACCGCGGCTTCGCATGTATCAGTTCGACGCCTTCCACCACGACGTCGCGGTGTGGTCACTGCACTGAGGTTTGGCTAACCACGGGCGGGTTGCCGGCGGCGTGCCGGCAACCCGCCGGCATCCTTTTTCGAGAGGTCACGTTCGAAGTTGAAACCGAAAGCCAGAACCATGGACGATTTTGATACGTTTCGCCCTGACGGATGTCGCGGATCCCTTGCTGCCCGGGCCTTTTCGATGGCGTCCATCGTCGCATTGTGCCTTGCCGTCGCGGTCTCCGTATCGGCGGAAGAGACCACCGGACATGCGGGTCATCATCACCAACACACGTCCAGCGCCCCAGGGGGCGATCCCCATGCGGGCCACAAGGCCGTGATGAAGGAAGCAGGCAGCGGTTACACGAAGGTATCCGCCGGCTACAAGGTCCCCGGGGTGACGTTGCGGGACCAGAACAACGCGCCGGTCGACCTCAAAACGCTGCTCGCCGAGGATCGCCCGGTGCTGCTGCAGTTCATTTTCACCACCTGCACCACCATCTGTCCGCTGCTGAGCGCCAGCCTGTCCATGGCCCAGCCCGAAATAGGCAAGCTCGCCGCCAATTACCGCATGGTCTCGATTTCGATCGATCCCGAGCACGATACCCCGGCCAGGCTCCGGGAATACGCGTCCCGGAATGGAGCCATGCCGAACTGGCTGTTTCTCACCGGGACGAACCAGGACGTTCGCAAGGTCATCAAGGCCTTTGGTGCCTATTACCAAGGCGATAACAAGATGTACCATCAGCCCTATACTTATCTGCGGGCGAAGGCCGGCGCGGCATGGGTCCGGTTGGCCGGCTTTCCCAGCGATGCCGAACTGGTGAAGGAATTCCGCAAGGTGGTATCGTTGGCCGCGGCACACCACGGACATTTAAATCCGCGGCGGGTTCGATGAGGGCATGACTCTGTACCGGGCATCCTGGGTGTCGGTCCACAAGAGGCTGCGGCTTGCCCTGTTTGGCGTGTGCCTGGTTTTCGGCGCGGCCGAGGCGGCTTTCGCCCAGGAACCCGCGGTCGCCGCCAACCCGGACAGTGTCGACGGGGGAAACCCCGAGCTGGGCAAGCGCCTTTACTGGCGAGGGATTACCGAAGAGGGCGCGCCGTTCCACGCCACCGTGCGAGGCGACATCCAGTTTTCCGGCGCTCAGTTCAGTTGCGTCAACTGTCACCGGCCGAGCGGCTTCGGTTCCAGCGAGGGGGGCAATTTCGTCCCGCCGATCACCGGGCCGCTGCTGTTCGATGCCCGCCAGCTCAACCGCAACCGCATCTTCGCCAAGCTGTTCCAGGAAGCTCAGCCTTCCACTTTCTCGGCCCAGGTGCGCCAGCCCCGGATGCGCCCGGCCTATACGTCGGAAACCCTGGCGAAGGCGATACGGACCGGGGTCGATCCCGCGGGCCGCCGGCTCGGGCCGATCATGCCGCGTTACGACCTCGGCGACCGTGATCTCGCCAATCTCATCGCCTACCTCAGAACGCTTTCCGCGCGGGTCGATCCCGGTGTCGATAAGGACGTCATCCACTTCGCCACGGTAATCACGCCGGACATTGATCCATCGCGCCGCGCGGCGTTTCTGAAGACGGTCGAAGCGTTTTTCGACTGGCGGAACAAGCACACCGAAGGCGACCAGAGCCGGCCGAACTTTTCGCCCTACTACCGATCGGACTTTATCGATTCGTATCGTATCTGGAAGCTCCATATCTGGGAGCTCAACGGACCTCCGAAAACCTGGACGGACCAACTGCGGAAGCGATATGCGGAACAGCCCGTTTTCGCCATGGTCAGCGGCCTCGTGAGCGGTCCGTGGTCGCCGGTCGCGGCTTTCTGCAACGAATCCCGCGTTCCCTGCGTCTTCCCCAATACCGAATTGCCGAAGCCGGATACCGCGGACTATGACCAAACCCTGTATTTCTCCCGCGGGCTTGCACTCGAGGCGCGGGCGCTGGTCGACCATCTCCGTCTCCAGCCGGGAATGAGGCGGATCGTACAGCTATCCCATGCCGCGCCCGCGGGCGCGATGCCGGCCCGTGTCTTCGAGCGGGCGGCGGGTCGCGAACTGGGCGGCATTGCGCTCGAAAAGCATGTTTTTGCGGATTTGGCAGGGCTCAGGGGCCTCCTCGATGCAATCGCCGCGAGCCCCGAAAAGCCCGATGCGCTGATCGTTTGGCCAGGCCCCGCCGCGGCCGACGCCTTGTCGGCGCTGGGCACGGTTTCTACGTCCATCACCCATGTGCTGCTGCCGTCGGCGGCGCTGGAAACGACGCTTGGAATGGCGTCGGCGCCCGGCGGTGAAGGCGTTGCTTTCGCCTATCCGTATGAACTGCCGACCGGTTACCATCCGCGGGCGTTCCGGGTTCGCGGATGGATGCGGACTCGCGGTCTCGAGATCAGCCACCCGCGCCTGCAGTTCCAGACCTATTACGCCTTGACCATGCTGGAGCACGGTCTGCGCCACATAATCGGTGACTTCTACCGCGACTACTTCGTCGAGATCATCGAGCATGAGGCGGAAAACAAGCTCAATCCGGGCACCCACCCCAACCTGGCGCTTGGGCCCGGACAGAGGTTCGCCTCGAAGGGCGCTTATATCGTCGTGCTCGATGGGAAGGCCCGAGGCGGATTCAAGGCGGTGAGCCCCTGGATCGTCCCCTGAGCGAAGCGGCCGGCTTCGGCCGCGCCGTCGGGTGCCCACGGATGCGGAGCGGCGCGTTTCATGCTAAAGCCGGATGAGGATACGACCTCGCCAATCGGGAGCAGGCATGGCCTTCGATCCGTTGCAATGGTGGGTGCCCGTCCTGGTGGCGCCCCTGATCGGCAGCTTCATCTCGGTGCTGGTGACCCGGCTGCCCGATGGCGGAGCCGTGGTCCTCGGCCGCTCGGCGTGCCCCCATTGCGGCCACCGGTTGGCGGCGCGGGACCTGGTTCCGGTTCTGAGCTGGGCCTTGAACCGGGGCTGCTGCCGGTACTGCACGGCGCGGCTGGGGCTCTTGTATCCGGGTATCGAGGTGGGGGCGCTGGTGATCGCCGCGTGGGCGGCGACGGCGACGTCGGGATGGCTGTTGTGGGCCACCTGCGGACTGGGATGGACGCTGATCGCCCTGGCGGCCATCGACCTGCGGCACCAGATCCTGCCCAACACCCTGACCCTGTCGCTCATCCCCGCCGGCTTGTTGGCGGTCCATCTGGAGGCTCCTGCGTCGGTCGCCGATCACGCCATCGGCGCGGTCGTCGGATTTACGGCCTTTTACCTGATCGCCGAGCTGTACCGGTGGATCCGCAAGCGCGAGGGCCTGGGACTGGGGGACGCGAAGCTGTTTGCCGCCGCCGGCGCCTGGGTGTCGTGGTGGGGACTGCCAGGGGTCCTGCTGGTGGCCGCGTCGTCGGCCCTGGCGGTGGTGCTGGTGCGGTCGCTGGCGGGCTCGCGGGCGACCCTGGACCTGCGCCTGGCCTTCGGCCCCTACCTGTGCCTGGGTTTGTGGATCGTCTGGCTGTACGGCCCGGTCATGTGAGGGCGGGGGCCGGGACGGCGCGGGGAAGACGGGGAACCGTACGACTGCTGCAATATTCTTGTTATACTCTTTGCGAGCCACACGACGTGATGGCGGATACCATAATGCGTAAAGCCAAAGGTCATGCCTGACACCGAACAGGAAAATACCACCGTTACGCAATCCCTGGGCGATCTTCTGATCGAACGGGGAAAGCTGGACCGGGCCGGCCTGGACCGGGCCGAGCGCCTGCGCGGCGAAACCAACGAGCGCATCGACACCATCCTGACCAAGCTCGGCATGGTCTCCGAGGGCGACATGGCCGAGGCTCTGGCCGCCCATCTCGACCTGCCCCTGGTGGAGAAGGACGACTACCCGGTGGCAGCGATACTGGAAGA
The DNA here is from genome assembly GCA_021775195.1 of Rhodospirillales bacterium. Lineage (GTDB taxonomy): Bacteria > Pseudomonadota > Alphaproteobacteria > Rhodospirillales > 2-02-FULL-58-16 > JAJFIG01. Next base: position 5,640 of record JAJFIG010000391.1, read on the forward strand.
CCGGATCAGCACCAATTTCC
>JAJFIG010000392.1 GCA_021775195.1 Rhodospirillales bacterium
CGGGTCATCAAGTCGGCGCGCCGGATGGGTATTGCGACCGTGGCCGTTTATTCCGACGCGGATCAGCATGCGTTGCACGTTCAGATGGCGGACGAGGCGGTTCACATTGGCGCCTCGCCATCGGCGGAAAGCTATCTTGTCGTCAATAATATCGTGAAGGCGATCAAGGAAACCGGTGCCGACGCCGTCCATCCGGGATACGGATTTCTTTCCGAAAATGCCGCCTTCGCGAAAAGGCTGGCGCGGGAAAAAGTCGCATTCATCGGCCCTCGCGAGTTCGCCATTACCTCCATGGGCGACAAGATCGAATCCAAGAAGCTGGCACAGAACGCCAAGGTCAACACCATTCCCGGGCACACCGAGGCCCTGAGGGACGCCAAACAGGCGGTCAGCGTCTCGAAGAAAATTGGATATCCGGTGATGCTCAAGGCATCGGCGGGCGGTGGTGGCAAAGGCATGCGTATCGCCCGCAATGACGATGAGGCCCGCGAAGGGTTTCGTTCCGCAGTGCGCGAGGCGAAGTCCAGTTTTGGCGATGATCGTGTGTTCGTGGAGAAATACATCGAGCAACCCCGCCACATCGAGATTCAGGTGTTGGCGGACAGCCATGGCAATGCGGTTTATCTGGGTGAGCGGGAATGTTCCATCCAACGCCGTCATCAGAAGGTGATCGAGGAAGCACCCTCGCCGTTCATAGACGAAGCGACCCGCAAGGCGATGGGCGAACAGGCTGTCGCCCTTGCCAAGGCAGTGAAATATGTTTCGGCGGGAACGGTGGAGTTTATCGTCGATGGCGAGCGCAACTTCTATTTCCTCGAAATGAATACGCGCCTGCAGGTCGAGCATCCGGTCACCGAGTTGGTCACCGGATATGACCTGGTGGAATTGATGATCAGGGTCGCCGCCGGGGAAAAGCTCCCGTTCAGCCAGGACGATGTAAAGCTTAACGGCTGGGCCATGGAAACCCGCATCTATGCCGAGGACCCGTTGCGCAATTTCCTTCCGTCCGTGGGGCGCCTGGTGCGTTATGAGCCACCGGAGGAGAGCGAGCACATTCGCGTCGATACCGGAGTCTACGAGGGCGGCGAGATTTCCATCTATTACGACCCGATGATTGCCAAGCTGATCAGTTTTGGCGCCAACCGGGACGAGGCCATCCAACACATGCGCGGTGCTCTGGACGCGTACTACATCCGTGGCGTTTCCCACAATATCGGGTTTCTTGCCGCTTTGATGGCCCACCCGAGGTTTCTGGAAGGACGACTATCGACAGCATTCATCGACGATGAATACCCGGACGGCTTTCATCCCGGCGATGTTCCCCATGGAGACCCAGATTTGCTTGTCGTTGTCGCGGCTTCCATTCACGCAGCCTATCAGGAGCGTGCCGCCACCATCGATGGCCAGATCGCCGGATCCGAGCGCAGGGTCGCAAGTGACTGGGTCGTGGTTCTCAAGGACGAGAACCATCCGGTAACGGTGAGCCTGACCGATGGCGGGGTCGACGTAACCCTGGGGGACCGTGTCCACGAGGTGCGAACGGGATGGGAATTGGGAGAGCCTCATTTTCGTGCCCGGATAAATGGTGATTATCAGTGCCTCCAGGTTCAACGCCGCAGGGTTGCCTATCGCTTGATTCATTCCGGGGCCGAGGTCGATGTCCTGGTTCTCAGCCCACGGGTAGCGGAACTTTATGCCCTCATGCCGGAAAAAGAGGCGCCGGACATGTCGATGTACGTGTTGTCACCGATGCCGGGACTTCTGGTCTCCCTGGCTGTCGACGTCGGGCAGGATGTAAAGGCCGGGGCGGAGTTGGCTGTCGTGGAGGCGATGAAGATGGAGAACGTCCTGCGCGCCGAGCGGGACGGCGTCATCGCCGTCGTTCATGCCCAGCCGGGTGATAGCTTGGCGGTAGATCAGGCCATTATTGAATTTGAATAAAGGCATGCCCGCTGATCTTTCCGCCAAGGCCGTTCATGTCCGCATCGAAGGCCGGGTCCAAGGTGTGTGGTTCAGGGGCTGGACAACATACGAAGCGGGCGCACGGAACTTGTGGGGGTGGGTGCGGAACCGCAGCGACGGAACCGTCGAAGCCGTGTTTGCCGGTCCCGAGGCCCGGGTTGCCGATATGGTCGCCTTGTGCCGGCGCGGGCCGCCCGCCGCCAAGGTCTTCAACGTAATGACGGAACCGGTGGCCATGCCTCATGAAACGGGGTTTCACGTGCTCCCGTCGGTGTAGCCGGTTTCAGGTCTCGGCCGTGTTCTCGGCCGACTGCCAAACATGAACTTGGTTGCGGCCGGCCTGCTTGGCGGCGTAAAGCGCTTCGTCGGCTCGTTGGATCACCTTCTGCACCGAGGTGTTGTCTTCCATTTGTGCAATCCCGAAGGAGGCGGTGATGGTCAGTTTCTTGCCTCCATCCAGTTTGATCACGGTCCTGGCAAGGAATTCGCGCAACCTGTCCATGACCTTCTGGGCATTGTCCGCCGTCGTATCGAGGAGGCAGAACAGGAATTCCTCGCCGCCGTAGCGGTAGACGGAATCGTAGGGGCGCATGTTTTGGAGAAAACACTCGGCGGTGTCGAACAGTACTTTATCGCCAGCGGTGTGGCCGAAATCGTCATTAACCTTCTTGAAGTGATCGATGTCGCTCAGTGCGACACAACAGGGATAGCGTGTGCGGATGAACCGTTCGCGTTCGCGCTCCAGATCCGTGGCCATGGCTTGGCGGTTGTGAAGACCGGTCAGTGGATCAAGGTGTGAGGATGCGGCGGCGAACGCTTTTTCAAGGCGTCTGGCCTGGGCAACAAAGGCCCCCGCCATGTCCATGAACGCGTCGTATTCGCCGCCGTTCAGGGGAGTGCCCCCGGCGGCCTTGCTCATCAATTCCTGAGCCCGGGTGCGCAGGTCCTGATAGTGATCCGCCAGATTGCGAATGACGGGCTGGTTGACCAGCCCCAAATGCTGGTTCTGCAGATACCAAACCCCGAACCGGCCCAGGTCGTCGGGGTCGTAAACAGACGCATCCGGCGCCGGCACCTGACCGCACAGCAAGGCCCGGTGCCAGTCCTTGAGCCAGACCATGTGGTCGATCACCGCATGGTTCAGTTCCTCGAGGATTTCCTGCGCGGTAACGGTTCGGCCGGATGGGTTGTGATCGCTCAAAGGGCAAGCCGGTATTTGTGGGTACGATGCCGGAGCACGTTCTCACCGATCTCCATGGACCGCAACATTTATTGCTGCTCGCGGCGACAAGGGGAATACCTGAGCAAAGGTCTCTTGCAGGACGGCGTCTACAGAATCCATCGATACGTTGAGCCCCAGGTCCGCCAGCGAGGTGACCCCGTGGCCGCTAATGCCGCAGGGAACGATGCCCGTGAAATGGTCCAGGGTGGGATCGACATTGATCGCGATCCCATGGTAGGTGACCCACCGTCGAATGCGCACCCCGATCGCCGCGATCTTGTCTTCTCGGCGTGCTGAGCCACCTTCGACAACACGGTCGACCCAGATGCCGACCCGTTCCTCGCGCCGTTCACCACGGACTTGAAATCGCGCCAGGGTGGCGATCACCCATTCCTCCAAGGCATGAACATAGGCGCGTACATCGCAGCTTCGCCGGGTGAGGTCGAGCATCACGTAGGCGACCCGTTGCCCGGGGCCATGGTAGGT
>JAJFIG010000393.1 GCA_021775195.1 Rhodospirillales bacterium
GGCGGATCAAGAACGGCGACACCCTGCGCATCGATGCCGAGGCCGGCGCCGTCGAGAACGTCACCACCGGCGACACCCTCGACTGCGAGCCCCTGCCGTCCCACCTCCTCGCCATGATCGCCGACGGCGGCCTGCTGCCGCATTTGGAAAAGAAACTCAAGGAACGGGATTGAGAGCTAACCGTTGACGTGACCATGCCATACTTCACTTTTCGGACAACGTTTCATTGTCTCATTTTGGACCGAGGCCTTGGGTCGGTTCAAAAATGACGTTGACCCGCGGGGGTGGGTAGTCTTTGGCCTGCCTTTCCGGACACGATTTACCCATGTAAGCACCTGTAGAGAAATTTCTTTTTGCATTCAGCGGAAGAAATTTGTAAAAGTGGTGTTCCGCATAAAATTTACTTCCATCGATATTTGAATATGTTGTGTGGAGAGCAAGTAGATCTCCTGGTTTTCTCTCTTTCCAGTTTCCTACCCGTTGTTGATCCATTTTGTATTTGGCAATGACCTGTTCAATCTCGTTGGTCGCGATGCACTTACCTCTGTAACGGGGGCTTAGTTGTTTGCCCGCCTTGATAAGCGGTTCAAACCGTTTATAGAAAAGACGGCAGTCGGGATGGTTCGCTTCCTCGAGAGTGAAACGGTAGAGACCCGGTTTTTCCAGGTAATTGGCGGCAAGACTAGATTCAGTCATCGACCGCGAGGCCCGAAATTCTACGAACCGATACCCCACTCGAAGGAGTCCATCCTCGCAAAGCCAACAACGCGTTTCAGAGGTTCCGTCAAAAATCCCCTGAACATCCGTTGCCGTCTCATAAACGCGTGTGCCGGCCTTGGTACGGCAAAGCGCTTCGAACTTTTTTTGAGTCCCGCATTTCGCCGCCTCGTCCAGGGGTTTCTCCGGTATCACCTTGACCAGGAGTCCAAAGTCGTCTGCGCTCGGCGCCGGCAACACTAATCCCATGGCTATCACCGTCATGGAGTTGCCCGTCGTGGCATTGACCTCGATGGGTGGTGCGGGCGTATAGGGCGGCGCCTTGAAAACCCTTGCCGGACTTGGCGGGGAAAAATCGGTGGCTTTGACAGTGGGGCACTGCGCCGGTTCGCTCCGTTTTCCGGACGGATCGGCCTCGGAAACAAAACTGAAAACGTTATGTTCGGCGTAGACCTTTTTGCCATCGGCACTGCCGTATCGTGTGTGCCGATTGATGATGTCACCGGGCCGCGCCCGCCATCGCCGGTTTTTCTGGTCCGCGATGTCCTGTTCGGTGGGGTTCCATTTACGCCGCCACCTGAGCGCCCGGTATTTGGCCTCCGGCCGCTCGATCCGCCAGGTGGCCATGCATTTGCCGCCGTAAACGTCGTGAACATCGACCCCGCCTTGCTTGGCCACCGGTCCGAAAGCCTTCTCGAATGGTTCGCATTTCGGATGGCCCAGGTCCTCCAGGGTATGCCGATAGTATCCGGGACCCTCGGGGTAGAGCTTCCCGACCGTCCCTACCGGCCTGGCCACCCGGACCTCGATGAACCGGAAGCCTTCCTTGACCAGACCCCAGGCAAAGGGACCCGGGCCCCATACGTTCATGCCGACGTACAGTCCCTCGACGTTCTCCGCCGTCTCGTAGACGTTCATGCCCGCCTTGGTGCGGCAGAGTTCCACGAAGTCCTCGCGGCTATGCGTCTGGGCGTCAGCCCGTGCAATCCCCAAAACCAGGGCCACCATGGCGCCCAACAGACAGGCCATCTTCCCGCAACTGGGAATCGACGTTTTGGTGCTGCGGTGCCTCAGTGCTTTCACTGTTCCCTCCCGGAGCCCGCGCCCGCCAACATAACAACCACCCCCGCGACTGGGCCTTGCAACATCCTCACCCCATGGCTGTCCATCGCCCCAGCATACGCCCGCCCGCCACGCCCCTCAAACCCTAATCGTGGCGCCGAAAAAACCTCCGCACCGCCACCCACGCCCGCCCCCAACAACCACGCCCGCTCATAATAAGCCGCCATATTAATAAGCTGGCATATAATAAGCCGAACGGGTATAATCCGCCCATGCCTCACGAGGATCTCAACCGCACCCTGGGCTTCCTGCTCCACGATGCCTCGCGCCTGATGCGCAAGCGCGTCGACAAGCGCGCCCGCACCCTTGGCCTGACCCGGGCCCAGTGGCGGGTGCTGGCGCAACTGCGCCGGCGCGAGGGCATCAACCAGACGGCATTGGCCGACATCCTCGAGATCGAGAACATCACCATGGCGCGCCACATCGACCGCCTCGAGGACGCCGGCTGGGTCGAGCGCCGCCGCGACCCCGGCGACCGCCGCGCCTGGCGCCTCTACCTGACCGAACCGGTGCAGCCGATCCTCGATCAGATGCGCGCTCTTTCCAACGAAACCCGCGAGGAGGCCCTGGCCGGCCTCTCGCCGGCGCAGAGCGAGGCCATCATCGAGGCCCTGATCACCATCAAGGACAACCTCTGCCGGGCCCAGGCCAGCGACTCCAAGGCCGAAGACGACGATGCCGCCGCCACCGGAACCACGGGATGACATGAGCGACACCGACGCCACAGCCCCGGCGATCCCCGCCCGGCCCAACCGCCGCAGCGGCGTCGGCCGCGCCCTGGCGCTGACCATGCTGTCGGTGGGCGGCCCGGTGGCGCTCGCCGGCGCCGGCGCCTACTACTATGCGGTCTCGGCCCGCTACGCCACCACCGAGAACGCCTACGTCAAGGCCGACAAGATCGCCGTCAGCACCGACGTTTCGGGGCGCGTCGTCTATGTTGCCGTCAACGAGAACGACCGCCTCGAGGCCGGCCAGCTTCTCTTCCGCCTCGACGGTGAGCCCTTCCTCATCGCCGTCGCCCGCGCCGAGGCCAACCTCAACGCCGCCCGCCACGAGATCGCGGCGCTGCGCGCCATCTACGAGCAGAAGAAGGCCGAGCGCAGGCTGATTCAAAACGACGTCAAGTTCTACAGCCGCCAGTTCGAGCGCCAGAAGAAGCTCCTCAAGAAGGGCATCGTCTCCCAGTCCAAGTACGACGACGCCCAGCGCAACCTGATGATGGCCGACCAGCGGGTCATCTCCATCAAGCAGGACATGGCTCAGACCCTGGCCCGGCTCGGCGGCTCCCTCGACCTGCCCATCGACGACCATCCCGAGGTCCGCATGGCCAGGGCCGCCCGCGACAAGGCGGCCCTCGATCTGCGTCACACCGGCGTCTATGCCCCGGTGTCGGGCACGGTCACCAACTTCGGCCTCCAGGTCGGCGAGTTCCTGGAGGCCGGCAAGCCGGTGTTCAGCCTCATCCGCACCGGCGCCGAATGGGTGCAGGCCAACTTCAAGGAAACCGAGCTCACCTATGTCCGCGTCGGCCAGCCCGTGGTCCTCAGCTTCGACGCCTATCCGGGGCGCGTGCGCCAGGCCGTGGTCGCCAGCATCAGTCCCGCCACCGGTGCCGAGTTCGCCCTCCTGCCGCCCCAGAACGCGCTGGGCAACTGGGTCAAGGTGGTACAGCGCCTGCCCGTGCGCCTGGAGCTCACCGGTGACGCCGTCGATCCGCCGCTCCGCGCCGGAATGAGCGTCATCGTCGAGATCGACACCCAGCACGAACGTACCCTTCCCAGCTTCGTCAAGAACGCACTGGCCTGGGTCAAGGGCGACACCTGATGCCCCCCGCGGGCGTTGCCGCCGTCCAGGTCCGGCACCGTGGCCTTCTCACCTTCGCCATTACTCTGGGGCCGCTGATGCAGGTCCTGGATTCGTCGATCATGAGCGTCGCCCTGCGCCACATGCAGGGCACCCTTTCGGCGGCCCAGGACCAGATCGCCTGGGTGCTGACGTCCTACCTCGTCGCCGTCGCCATCATGACGCCGCTGTCGGGCGTCCTCAGCTCCAAGTTCGGGCGCAAGCGGGTGTTCCTGGTCTCCATCGCCGGGTTCATCGTCGCCTCCATGCTCTCCGGCATGTCGGATTCCCTGACCGAGATCCTGATCTACCGTTTCATCCAGGGCTTCTTCGGCGCCGCCCTGGTTCCCGTCTCCCAGTCCATGATGCTCGACATCTACCCGCGCGAGGATTTCGGCGTCGCCATGGCCTGGTGGGGGGTGGGCATCATGTTCGGGCCGGTGTTCGGGCCGACGCTCGGCGGCTACATCACCGAGTACTACTCCTGGCGCTGGGTCTTCTACCTCAACCTGCCCGTCGGCGTGCTCGCCTTCCTGATGATTTCCGTCTTCGCGCCCGAGACCCGCGACAGCGACCGGCCCTTCGGCTATCTCGGCTTCATCGCCCTGGCGCTGGGCATGGTGTGCCTGCAGCTGATGCTCGACCGGGGCGAGCGCCTCGACTGGTTTACCTCGACCGAGATCATCATCCTCGCCGCCCTCGCCGGCCTCGGTTTCTACTGGTTCGCGATCAACACCGCCACCTCGCGCCGGCCGTTCATCGACGCCGCCGTGCTCAGGGACAAGAATTTCGTCCTCGGCTTGCTGATCAAGGCCCTCTTCGGCGCCGTCCTCATCGGCATGCTCGCCCTGATCCCGCCGTTCCTGCAGAACCTCGCCGGATACCCGGTGATCACCACCGGCCTGGTGATGGCGCCCCGTGGCATCGCCACCATGGCCGCCGCCCTCATCGCCGGACGCCTGGTCAAGCGCCTCGATCCCCGCCACCTGATCGCCTTCGGCATGGTGGTCACGGGGTTGACCACCTGGCAAATGTCGACCTTCACTCCCGACGTCGGCCCGGCCGAGGTTTTCACCGTCAACTTCATCCAGGGGATCGGTTTCGGCTTCTTCTTCGTGCCCTTGAGCACGGTGACCTTCTCGACCCTGGGCCAGCACCACCGCAACGTCGGCACCAGCTTCTACGCCCTCTCCAGCAACGTCGGCAAGGGCATCGGGGTTTCTATCCTGGTCGCCTATCTGGTGCGCAATTCCCAGGCCAACCATTCCGCCCTGGTCGAATACGCCACCCCCTTCAACAAGGCCCTCGGCCACGTCCCCCTGCCCGAGACCTGGAGCTTCATCCATCCCCAGGGGCTCGCCGCCTTCAACGCCGTGATATCCAAGCAGGCGTCCCTCATCGCCTACGTCAACGATTTCCGCGCCCTGGCGCTGGTGATCCTGATCTCGGCGCCCCTGGTCTACCTGATGAACAATCCCCTGCCCCGGTTCGCCGCCATGGCCCAGTCCCAGTCCCAGGGCCAGGAAGCCCCCTGAACGTCTTCAGGCCGGATGTTCCTTTTCCAGGGCGGCGCGGAGCGGTCCGGGGATGGGGGTCGGCTTGCCGCTTGCCAGGTCGACGATGACGATGACGCTTTGCGCCGTCGCGATCATGCTGCCGTCCTTGAAGAACCCCTGGCCGATGGTGATCGAGGTGTTGCCGAGCCTGAGGATGCACGAGCCCACGTCGACGATGCCCGGATAGTGCATCTGGTTGCGGTAGTCGATCGTGACGCTGGCGAGCATGAAATTCTCGGTCGGCAGGCCGAGCGCGCTCAGGGTCCCGCGGATGTAGGCGACGCGCCCGGCCTCGGCGTAGGCGGCATAGGCGACGTTGTTGACGTGGCCGAGGCTGTCCTGGTCCGAGAACCGGATGCTGACCGGCGTCCAGTGGCGGAAGATTTTTTCGTCGGTGAGGTCGATGTCGGCGGTCTTATTCACGTGTGTCTCCCTGGCGGCGCTTGAAAGCGCGCCGAGATTATCATTTCGTCCAGGGCCCTGCCATGCCGGCGTTGCCCGGCACGGTGTGTAATTGGTAGTCTCTCCGTTACAGGAAGGGGAGGGCATTCCAGATGACGATCCGCGCCGAGCGGGACCGGGTGGTCGCCGCCGCCATCGACCGCATCCGCACCATCGACCAGACCTGGGGCGATCCCCAGGAGGCCCTGCACGAGATCAAGGACGTGCTGATCGAACTTGCCGCCCGCGCCGAGCTGTTCCCTCTCGAGGACTTCGCCGCTGATGCCGGCAAGGGCAACAGCACCATCTACCGCCTCAGCGAAGACCCCAATCATACCTACGCCCTCTACGCCTCGGCGGCGCTGCCCGGCAAGTCGGTGCCGCCCCACAACCACACCACCTGGGCCGTGATCGCCGGCGTCCACGGCGACGAACACAACGTCTTCTACCAACGCCAGGACGACGGCGACGTTGACGGCAAGGCCGAGGTGCGGAAATCGGGCGAGATCACGGTCTCCCCGGGCAAGGGTGTCACCCTGATGCCCGACGAAATTCATTCCATTCACGTCACCGGCGACCAGCCGACGGTCCACCTGCACATGTACGGGCTGGCCCTGGAACGGCTCGATAGCCGGGTGATGTTCAACATGGAAGACGGGACCTGCAAGGTCTTCGCGGCCAGCCAGAACATTAGGCCCGCCTGACATGGATGTGACCTCCCCAAGACCCATCGATGCCGCCGGCCTTCACGCCCTGATCGTCGCCGGCGGCGAGCTCGCCCTTCTCGACATCCGCGAGGACAGCGCCTACGGCCGGGGACACCTGCTGTTCGCGGTCTCCGTACCCCTGAGCATCCTGGAAACCCGCATCGACGATCTGGTGCCCCGGCGCGCCGTCCCCGTGGTGCTCTGTGCCGGCCCCGGCGACGACGCCCTGATCCAGGCCGCCGCCGGGCGCCTGGCCGGCTTCGGCTATACCGACCTTTCATACCTGGAGGGCGGCACCGCCGCCTGGGAGGCCGCCGGGTACGTCGTCTTCAGCGGCATCAACGTTCCCAGCAAGGCCTTCGGCGAGTTCATCGAGGCCACCTACGGCACCCCCCACATCAAGCCCGCCCGGTTGCAGGAGATGATGGACGACGGCACCGACCTGGTGATCGTCGACAGCCGGCCCTTGTCCGAATACCGGGTGATGAGCATCCCCGGCGGTATCGACGTGCCCGGCGCCGAGCTCGCCTACCGCATCCATGACATCGCCCCCGACCCCGGGACCCTGGTCGTCGTCAACTGCGCCGGGCGCACCCGCAGCATCATCGGCGCCCAGTCCCTGATCAACGCCGGCATCCCCAACCGGGTGGTGGCGCTGGAGAACGGCACCATGGGCTGGCACCTGGCCGGGCTCGATCTTGATCACGGCAAGGAGGATTCCTTCCCAACCGTTTCCGACGAGGGCCAGCGCCGGGCCAGGGCCTGCGCGGCCCGCGCCGCCGACCGCTTCGACGTGCCCACGGTCGACCATGAAACCCTGGAGGCCTGGCGCCGGGACCGGGAGCGGACCCTCTTTCTTTTGGATGTCCGCGATCCCGCCGAGTACGCCGCCGGCCACCTGGAGGGCGCCCGCTCCGCCCCCGGCGGCCAGCTCATCCAGGCCACCGACCGCCACATCGGCATCCGCGGTGCCCGCGTCGTCCTTGCCGACGATCACGGGGTGCGCGCCACCATGACCGCCTCGTGGCTGATCCAGATGGGCTGGTACGACGTCTATGTGCTCGACGACGCCATGAACGCCGGCCCCCTGGTTGCCGGCGCCCATCAACCCCATGTCCCGGGCCTCGACGCCGTCACTTGCGAGATGGTTACCGCCGGCGACCTGGTGCAACTCCTGGCGACGGGGGACGCCGTCGTTGCCGACTTGGCCGACAGCCTCGCCTATCGCGGCGGCCACGTTCCCGGCACCTGGTTCGCCAAGCGCCTCAACCTGCCCGCAAACCTGGAAGCCATGCCCGACGCGCCGACGCTGGTCCTGACCTCGCCCGACGGCGTCCTCGCCCGCCTGGCGGCGGCGGAAGCGGCACCGTCGGGCCGCGCCGTCAAGGTACTGGAAGGTGGCACCGCCGCCTGGGCGGCCACCGGCCGGCCCCTGCAGGAGGGCCCCAGCCACCTGGCCGACGCCGAGGACGATGTCTGGTACCGCCCCTACGACCGCGATCACGACGTCGAAGCGGCGATGAAGGAATACCTTACCTGGGAAGTCGGCCTGGTCGAGCAGATCGAACGGGACGGTACCGCCCGCTACCGCACCTATCCCTGACCACGCCCGCCGGCTCAGGCAGCATTCAGGCGCTGGAACCCTTTTTCCAGGTCGGCGATCAGGTCTTCCACGGCCTCAAGCCCGATGTGCAGGCGGATGCACGGCCCCGGTCCATTCCAGGTCGTGGCGGTGCGCTGCCCCTCCGGGTCCGCCGGGATGATCAGGCTTTCGAAGCCGCCCCAGCTCGACCCGATCCCGAACAGCTCGAGGCCGTCCAGCATCGCCGCCACGGCCTGGCGCGAACACGGGTGTAGGACAATCGCGAACAGGCTCGACGCCCCCTTGAAATCCCGCTTCCACAGGGCATGACCGGGATCGCCGGGCAGTGCTGGATGCAGCATGCGCGCCACCTCCGGGCGCTGTTCCAGCCAGCGCGCCACGGCCAGCCCGGACTCCTGCTGGTGGTTCAGGCGGACTTTCATGGTGCGCAGGCCCCGGGTCGCCAGGTAGACCTCCTCCGTTCCCGGGCAGATGCCCAACTCCGACACCGTCGTCCGTACCCTGAGCCAGTCCTCCTCGTTGGCGCAGGTTATGGCACCCAGCAGAACATCCGAGTGCCCCGCTACGTATTTGGTGCAGGCGTGGATGGAGACGTCGACACCGTGTTCGAAGGCCTTGAAGAACACCGGCGTTGCCCAGGTGTTGTCCATGAGCACCTTGGCGCCGCGTTCGCGGGCGGCGGCGGCGATGGCCGGGATGTCCTGCATCTCGAAGGTCATCGACCCCGGCGACTCGCAGAACACCACCGCCGTTTCGGGCCGCATCAGCTCGCCGATGCCGGCGCCGATGGCCGGGTCGTAGTAGGTGGTCTCGACCCCCTGGCGCTTGAGCAGGCCGTCGCAGAAGGTCCGCGTCGGGCCGTAGACCGAATCGACCATCAGCACGTGGTCGCCGGCCTCGAGGAACGACATCAGCGCCGCCGTCACCGCCGCCAGGCCCGAGGGCACCGAGACGCTGCGGTAGCCGTCTTCCAGCGCCGCCATGGCTTCCTCGAAGGTGTAGGTGGTCGGCGTGCCGTGGATCCCGTAGGTCACGTTGTCGAACCGGTTCTTGCCGCGCCCGAGGTAGCTCTCCAGCGTCGGGAAGAGAACCGTCGAACACCGGTAGACCGGGGTGTTGACGACGCCGTGGAAATCCTCCGGGCGGCGCCCGACACTGGTGATGAGGGTATCTTCTTTCATTGTCGGCTATGTCCGTTCAGGGAGCAGGGGAGGCGAGTGTGCCACAGGGGGCCGGGGGGATGCCAGCATCCCCATCGCCAGGTGTGCCGCCGTGCTATGACCCCGAAATCGCGCTGGCCGGCGAATTGACCGTCGTCAAAGCGCCCCGTCGCGCTTTCACCTACCTTGAAAGCAATGGAACCGCCGGTCCCGTAGATCGGAGGCCGGTATTCCCGTGCTTGGAAAGGGGGGACTTGACATGAAATACACCGAACCGGGATGCGCCTATTGCCCGCCCACGGTGCGCGCCTGCCGCCAGGGTGAATCCGAGGACCGCGGCCCCGGCTACTGCCCGACCAAGGTCGACCAGGACGGCATCGACTGCGCCTACGGGATCTACGACGACCCAGAGGTCCGCCGCATCGCCCAGGTTTCCGCCGTGGTCGAGGGCGAAGGCTACTGCAAATGGTCCCGGGTCGAGGAGGTCTGCCAGTTCGCCAAGAAGATGGGCTTCACCAAGATCGGCATCGCCACCTGCATCAGCTTCGTCGATCACGCCAACACCCTGAGCCAGATCCTCGAGAGCCACGGCTTCGAGGTTGCCTCGGTGGCCTGCAAGCACGGCGGTGTTCCCAAGGAGGACATCGGCCTCAAGGACGAGGAAAAGATCCGCCCCGGCGGCCACGAGTCCATGTGCAATCCGGTTTCCCAGGCCGAACTCCTCAACCGCGCCGGCTGCCAGTTCAATGTCGTGCTCGGGCTCTGCGTCGGCCACGACAGCCTGTTCTTCCGCCACTCCGAAGGGCTGGTCACCGTCCTTGTGACCAAGGACCGGGTCCTCGCCCACAACCCCATCGGTGCCCTCGCCCTGGCCGACAGCTACTACAGCAAGGTCTGGGGGCCGGAACGCCCGGAGAAGCCGCCCAAGCTCCCCGCCGAGGGCCGCCGCAAGGCCTAGCCCGCCCGGGTCAGACTATTTCCGCCCGCTCCAGGAGGGCGTGCATGAGCACGTCGCAGCCGGCCGCCAGGTCCTCGGGGCGGGCGTTTTCCTCCTCGTTGTGGCTGATACCCTTCTCACAGGGGACGAAGATCATTCCCGTCGGCACCACCAGGGCGGTGTTGCAGGCGGCGTGTCCGGCGCCGGAATAGATGTCCCGGTGGGAAATGTTCAGCCGCGCCGCGGTGTCCCGCAGCGACTGCACGCATCCGTCGTCGAACTGCACCGTATCCCGGTGGCTGACCTTGTCGAAGGCAAAGCCCAGGCCGGCCTCGGCGGCGATGGCCTCGCAGGCGTCGCGCATGGCGTCCCGGATATTGGCCAGGATCTCGTTGTCGGGATGGCGGCTGTCGATGGTGAAGGTGGTGCGCCCGGAAATGGTGTTGCGGGAATTGGGGCGCACCTGGATGTTGCCGACCGTGATCACCGGGTGGGGATCGAAATCGAAGGCGATGCGATTGACGGCGTCGATCATCCGCGCCGCGCCCAGCAGGGCATCCCGGCGCAGCTCCATGGGCAGGGTGCCGGCGTGGCCTTCCTCGCCGTCGACGGTGACCCGGAAGCAGCGCTGCCCCTGGGCGGCGAGGACGATGCCGACGGATATCTCTTCCGATTCCAGGATCGGACCCTGCTCGATGTGGTTTTCGAAGAAGCACGCCACCGGATAGCCGGTGGCCGGCTCGGTGCCGGCGTAGCCGATGCGCGCCAGCTCGTCGCCGACGGTCTTGCCCTCGGCATCGGCCAGAGCCAGGGCTTGATCGACGGTGTATTTGCCGCCGAATACGCCCGAACCGATGACCCCGGCTGCAAACCGCGCCCCTTCCTCGTCGGTCCAGTTGACGATATCGATGGGCGCCCGCGTGGTGACATTGGCTTCGTTCAGGGTGCGTACGATCTCGAGGCCCGCGAGGACGCCGTAGGCACCGTCGAACTTGCCGCCGAGGGGCTGGCTGTCCAGGTGGCTGCCGGTCATCACCGGCTC
>JAJFIG010000394.1 GCA_021775195.1 Rhodospirillales bacterium
CTGTGACGCTCGTGGCCTGCTTCCTGGTGCCGGGGACCCGGCCGCCGAAAACGACATCGGCCCGCCTGCCCATGGGCCAGGTCCTGCGCCAGCCCGGGTTCGTCCCCTTTCTGGCGGCGGCAGCGCTGATCCAGGGCAGCCACAGCGTCTATTACGGGTTCGGGACCCTGCACTGGCGGGCGGCGGGCCATTCCGAGGATCTGATCGGCTGGCTGTGGGCGGAAGGCGTGATCGCCGAGGTCGCCCTGTTCGCCGTCGGCGCCATGTTGGTGCGGCGGCTGGGTCCGGTCACCCTGATCACGCTGGGCGGTATCGGCGGCGCCGTGCGCTGGACGGTGACGGCGCTGAGCACCGACCTTTCAGTTCTGGTGTGGGTACAGGCCCTGCACGCCCTGACCTTCGGCGCCACCCACCTGGGGGCCATCCACTTCATCGCGCGGTCCGTGCCGACTGCCCTCTCGGCGACGGCACAGAGCCTCTATTCGGCGACGGTGGCGGGGCTGGTAGCGGGCGTCGCCATGGGAGTGTCGGGCCGGATGTACGCCGCCTTCGGCGGCCACGCCTATCTGCTGATGGCCGTCCTCGCCGCCCTCGGCGCGGTGGTGGCGCTGCTCGTGCTGCGGCGGGGGAACGCCGCAGGGAAAGCGCTCTAGATGGTCGCCACCGGGGTCGCCGGTGAACCGACGGCGCCGGGCATGCGCAAGGGTGGCGCGGTGAGCATGAAACGGGAGCGGTTGCTGTCGCGGAGCGCGGCGGCGAGTTCGCTCAGGTACCAGAGTTCGCCCAGGTGCACGCCGATGCGGAACAAGCAGTGGCGGTGCAAGGGCAGGCGCGAGCAGCCGCCCCGGGTGTCGCCCTTGCCGTGGGAGCCCTCGACGGCGAGGTTGTCGGTGGCGATGATGACCAGGCCGCAATCGGTGATCCACTGCAAAAGCCGGTCGTCGAAGCCGTCGAGGACGGCGCAGGACGAATGGAGCTTCTCCGCATCGGGATCGCCGGCCATGGCCATGATCATGTCGTCCCAGCCGGTGTGAAGGAGGAGCATGTCGCCCTCCTCCACCGCGACGCCGTCTTTTCCCATGATCTCCATCAACAGGTCGTAGTCGACGGCGACGCGCTCGTCGCCAAGGTGGGCGTGGAGGTCGATCAGAACGCCCCGGCCCTGGACACCGGTGGCGGCCATGTTCTCGGCGCCCAGCGCCCGGGCCCCGATGTCGTCGGCGCCGCCGGGGCCGCCGACGTGCTCGCCGGCGCGGTAGCCGTTGTAGTAGACGGGCTCGGGCTCGCCGTCGCCGTCGGCGTCGAACAGGCAGCCGACGTGGGCGAAGGTATCCCACTGGGTCGAATACTGGCTGTAAAGGGTGACGCATTCGTCGGACGTGATGTCCATCATGCCGGGATACAGCGCCGCCCAGTCGTAGTTGTAGTAAAGGCCGCCCTCGTGGAAGACGGGGCCGAATTTGGGCGGGTGGCGCTTGGGGTTGACGGCGTTGCCGCCGGGCATGTCGAGGGGCAGGCTGAGGCAGAAGGAGCGCCCTTCCCGGATCTCGGCGGCGGCCCGCACCACGCGCTCGGGCTTCAGCAGGTTGAGGCGGCCCAATTGGTCGTCCTCGCCCCAATCGCCCCAGGTCGACCCCTCGGGCCGGTTGACCCATCGTTTCGGCATCTCGTTCTCCCTGTTCTGTCGGCGCCAGCGGCGCCAGCTTGCCACAAACGACGGCGCGGCGCAGCCCATGGCCACCCCCCGGACTTGCCAACCGGCACCGGTGGCGGCATCCTGAAGGGGCGCAAGGGTGAACGGGGGGCACCGGTGAGCGACGACCGTGGCGCACGGATTGAGGCCTATCTGAAGCGGCTTTACGGCTATGCCTACAGCCTGTGCGGAGATCCGCATCAGGCGGAGGACTTGGTCCACGACGGCGCGCTCAAGGCGCTTGCGGCTCGCCGGGTGCCAGTGGACGAACCCGCCTTCCGCGCTTGGCTGTTCCGCATCGTGCGCAACGTCTTCCTGGACCGCGTCCGCCACGAAAAGGTGGCCGCGGATGCCCTTGGTAAAGAATATTCCGACCCGGCGACGGAATTTTGGCAGGGCGACGACCGTTTCTTCAGTGCATTGACAGTCAAACTGGAAATGGAAAAACTCCCGCGCCCGCAGCGCGAGATCCTTGCCCTGATCGACATCGCGGGCCTGAGCTATGCCGAGACTGCGCACTGCCTCGATATTCCCGTGGGCACCGTGATGAGCCGCATCAGCCGCGCCCGGGCGGCGCTGCTCGAGGCGATGAGTACCAGCAACGTGCAGGTCCTGCCCCTGCGGAAAACGAAGAGCGGAATGGGATGACAAACGGCGAGATCACCTTCGAGACCCTGAACGCCTACGTCGATGGCGAGCTGGACGCCACCGATGCCGCGGTGGTGGCGCGCGCCGTCGCCGAGGACGCCATGCTGGCCCGCCAGGTGGCGACCTTGAGCCGCCTGCGCTCGGCAGTGGCGGACAGCATCGAGGCGCCGGACCTCGTTCTGCCCAAGCGGCCCCCGGCCCGCGCCCCCGGCATGGCCATGGCGGCGAGCATCGCATTTGCGCTGTTCATCTCCGGTTCGGCGCTGATGACGGCGCTGGACCGGCCGATTTCCCGTGACTGGCTGGCGCCGGCCCTGACCCTGCACCAGAAGTGGGATACCCAGGGTATGACCGCGCAGACCCGGGCCGCGATCCTGCTGGCGGGGTACGCCGAAACGGTTCCGGGCGCCTACGTGCCGGACCTCTCGGCGGCGCGCCTGTCGGTCGTCCATGCCTCGGTGGAAGCAGTGGGTGACGATCAGGGGCTGGTGATCGGATACCGGGGCACGCGGGGATGCAAGGTGAGCCTGATGATTTTTCCGTCCGTGTTCGGTCTGACTGAGGACCTGACAGCCCACACTCAGAGTGATCGGAAGGCCTTCGCGTGGCAGGCCGGCGACAACGGTTACGTGATCGTCTCGGAGGGCATGGAAATACAGCGCTTCCGCCTGATCGCCGAAAGCGTGCGGCGGACCAGCTTCGAGCGCCTGCCGTTGAACCGCGAGACCCGCATGGCCCTGCGAGACAGCCGGGACGAGAGCGCCCCCTGCATCTCCTGACCCGTGGTTCGGGCCGCCGTTGGACGGCTCGGTCCGGGTGAAATTTTCAGCATCGTGGAATAAATCCGGCGTTCGACCCGTTTCCTCCTCCTGAGCGTGCAGCAGCACGACCGTTTCAGGGGCGCCGACAGGGCGCCATGCACAAAGGGGGAGTTTTATGCCAAAAGATGATACGAACCTGGCGGAAAAAGAGGTCGATCTCTTTTCTCTTTACGCCGAGGATCCGGAGCGCGCCGACCAACTCGTCTTCGGGCGGGTTGCCAACGCCGACCGCCGCGGTTTCCTCAAGGGGGCGGGTCTCGCCACCATGGGCGCTATGCTGGGCGCGTCGATCCCGTTTCACCGCAACATGCCATCGGGGTTCATACCCGAGGCCCTGGCGACGACGCCCGGCGTGGTCGCGGGCAAGGACGGCCTTTCGGTGCTCAACGACCGACCGGTCAACGCCGAAACCCCACCACATCTGCTGGATGACGCGGTCACGCCCACGTCACGGCACTTCGTGCGCAACAACGGCATCCCCCCGGAGGAGATCAACCCCGATACCTGGGAGCTGATCATCGACGGCTTGGTCGATAACCCGATGAAGCTCAGGATCGCCGACCTAAAATCCAAGTTCGAGGTGGTGACCCGGCAGTTGGTCATCGAATGCGGCGGCAACGGCCGCGTGTATTTCGATCCGCCGGCCAAGGGCAACCAGTGGACCTTGGGCGCGGTGGCCTGCGCCGAATGGACCGGGGTTCGCCTGGGCGACGTCCTGAAAGCCGCGGGCATCAAGAACAACGTCATCTACACCGCCCACGAGGGCGCCGATACCCACCTGTCGGGCAAGGAAGGAAAGCTGGCGATTTCGCGCGGCGTACCGCTGAACAAGGCGCTGGACCCCAACAACCTGATCGCCTTCGGCATGAACGGCGGACCGATCCATCCCATGAACGGGGCGCCCCTGCGCCTGGTGGTGCCGGGGTGGCCGGGATCGTGCTCGCAGAAATGGCTGCGCCGGGTCTGGCTCCGGGACAAAGTCCACGACGGGCCGAAAATGACCGGCAAGGCCTACCGGGTCCCCGGTTATCCGGTGGCGCCGGGCACCAAGGTGCCGAAGAAGGACTTCAAGATCATCCAGGCGATGCCGGTGAAGTCCCTGATCACGACGCCGCAAACGGGCCTGAAACTGACCAAGGGTGAACGTGCCCTCGAGGTCCGCGGCCAGGCCTGGGCCGGCGACAACACGGTGGCGGCGGTGGATATCTCCATCGATTTCGGCGCCACCTGGACCAGGGCGAACCTGAAAAACCCGGCCAACCCCTATGCCTGGCAGCAGTTCTCGCAGACGGTCCGTTTCCCGCAGGCCGGCTATTACGAGGTCTGGGCACGGGCCACCGACGATGCCGGACGCATGCAGCCCTTCGCCATCGCCTGGAACCCGAAGGGGTACCTGAACAACTCCATGCACCGTGTCTCGGTGGTCGTGACCTGAGCGATGACGGGGAAAAACACCATTGCCGGCCTGATGGCGGCAATCCTGGTCGGCTGGGGAGGTCTCTTCCCAGCCGCTCAGGCCGCCGGAGAGGGGAAATCACAAGGCGTCGAGGAAGACGAGTGGGCCGGCCTGCCGCCCGGTCCCGGACGCGAGGAAGTCTTCTTCCTGTGCCAGGCCTGCCATTCACTGGCGCTGGTCAAGCAACAGGGGCTGAGCAAGGGGGATTGGGACGAGACCATCACCTGGATGGTTGAGGAGCAGGAAATGGAGCCGCCCGAGTCCGACGAACGGACGTTGCTGGTCGCCTACCTGGCCGCCCATTACGGGACCGACCGAAAAAAGCGCCGGTAACCGGTGGAGACGCGGGACCTAGTCTTTTTTCTCCCAGCCGCCGCGGTCGGTCTGCTGCCAGTAGGCGAGCTCGTGGCCGGCGTCCTTGTATGACGTCCAGCGCTCCCGCGCGGCATCGACGGCGGCGGTGTCGTTGCCGTCGAACATGTCGAAGCACCGTTCGTAGTCGCCAATGTGGGCCGACTGGGCACCATCGGTGAGAAATAGGAACGAGGCGCCGTTGGGGTTCTCGTCGGAGGTGGTCAGCCACACGGGCTGGTCGTCGGCATGGCCGTCGCCGGCATCGCCATGGGGCAGCCAGGAGCCCTGGTCATAGACCCAGAGTAGCGTGTTCAGCGCCGTCACGCGCTCCGCGGAGCCGGCCATGACGACGGCGCGCTTGCCGGCCTCCAGGGTTTTCTCAAGAAGCTTCGGCAAAGCCTTCTCCAAGGGCGACCTCTGCAGATGGTAAAAGGCGATGGCGGTCACGGGACCGGTCCTTGGTTGCCTGTAGGGTCTATTTTTCCTCGTAATGATCGGCGACGAGGCGGTCGAGGAGGCGCACCCCGAAACCGGTGCCGCCCTTGGGCACCGTGGGCTTATCGGCCTTCGACCAGGTGACGCCGGCGATGTCGAGATGAGCCCACGGTGTTTTGTCGACGAAGCGCTGGAGGAACTGGGCGGCGGTGGTGGCGCCAGCGTCGCGGCCACCGGAAATGTTCTTCATGTCGGCGGCGTCGCACTTGAGCATCTTGTCGTAGCCGTCGGCCAACGGCATGCGCCAGAGCTTCTCGCCCACCGCCTCGCCGGCAGCGAGAAGATTGCCGGAGAGGTCGTCGTCGTTGGAGAACAGGCCGGCGTACTCCTTGCCCAGGCTGATGATGATGGCGCCGGTGAGGGTCGCCAGGTCGACCATGAACCGGGGCTTGAAGCGGTCCTTGCAATACCAGAGCGCGTCGGCGAGGACGAGGCGTCCCTCGGCGTCGGTGTTGAGGACCTCTATGGTCTGGCCAGACATGGATGTGACGATGTCGCCAGGGCGCTGGGCGTTACCGGATGGCATGTTCTCGACCAGGCCGACAATGCCGACGGCGTTGACCTTGGCCTTGCGCCCGGCCAGGGCCTTCATCAGGCCGATGACGACGCCGGAACCGCCCATATCCCATTTCATGTCTTCCATGCCGCCGGAGGGCTTGAGGGAAATACCGCCGGTGTCGAAGGTCACGCCCTTGCCGACGAAGGCGATGGGGCCGTCGGCCCTCTTGGCGCCCTTGCCCTTGGCGGCCTTTTTCTTCGGCGCCCCCTGCCACTGCATGACGACAAGGCGGGGCGGGCGGGTGCTGCCCTGGCCGACGCCAAGAAGGGCGCCCATGCCGAGACGGCGCATGCGGCGTTCGTCGAGGACTTCGACCTTGATCCCCAGCTTGCTCAGGGACTTGGCCTCCTGGGCCAGAGTTTCGGGGTAGAGGATGTTGGCGGGCTCGGAGACCAGATCGCGGGTAAAGAAGACCCCGTCGGCAACCTTGTTCATGGCGGCAAAGGCGTTGCGTGCCTTGCCCGGCCCGTCGCAATGGAAGGTCAGTGTCTTGAGGCTCGGCTTCTCGTCCTTGGGTACCTTGGTGCGGTACTTGTCGAAGCGATAGGAACGCAGGCGTGCGCCAAAGGCGATCTCGGCGGCCATCCCGGCCGGGGTCAGCTTGCACCCGGCGAGGCCGTCGACGGCAACGGCCGCCGCTCCGGGTCCGCGACCGGCCAGGGCGGCGTAGATCCCACCCCCCAATGCCTGAAGGCGCCCGGCGTCGAGCTCCGCCGCCTTGCCCAGGCCAACGACGAGGACGAGGTCGAGCTTGGTTCCCGCCGGGGCCGGCAGGGCCAGGCTCTGATCCCTGGCGCCCTTGAAGCGGCCACCCTTGACGGCGCGGACCAGCGCTCCCTTCATGCGCTTGTCCAGGGCCTTGGCGCTGTCGGTGAGCTTGCGGTCGGCGAGGACGCCGACGACGAGGACGCCGCTATTGGGTTCGGCCGGGGCGGAAAAAGCGATCTTCATGAACTGGTCCTTTTAGTATTTCGATGTTCTTTGTTCGGGCATGCGCCCGCTGCATGGAAATGTAGCGATGACGGCGGCAAATGGAAGGGTTTGTTGGACGGTAGGTCGAACCGGTCAGCCGTCGTCGGCCCCGGGCGCGCCTTCCGCCGCACCGGTTACCCGGGCGACGTCACTGGGACGATCGCCGCTCAGGAGCCAGACCAAGCCACCTGGCAGGCTGACGACGACGACAATGACGCCGAAAAGTATGGAGAGCACCAGGGCACCTTCCGCCGGCACGCCGACCAGGGCAAAGGCGGCGACCATGGCGCCCTCGCGGACGCCCCAGCCGGCAATGGACACCGGCAGGGTGGTGATCAAGATCACCGGCGGAAACAGGGCCAAACAATCGAGGAAGGAGACCTCCAGGTCGAGGCCGACGGCAAGCAGGAACAGCGCCGCGGTCACGTTCAGGTGGCCGATAATGGACCACGCCAGGATGCGGCTCGCGGGCCCGGGGGCCAGGAACACCTTGCGCGAGTCTGACCCGAGGCCGGCAAGGCCACGAACCAGACGCCAGCGGCGCAAGCCCTCGGGCAGGTATTCGAGAGCGATAAGGAAGGCGACCCCGGCGAAACCCGCGGCAAGAAACAGGGAGACCGCAGGAACCATCCAGGCCGGAGCCATCTCGCCGAGGCGGGCGAGGAAGAACGGCTGCACAGCGGCAACGACGATGATCAGGGAGAAGACGGTGGCGAAGCGGTCCAGCATGACGCCGTTGACGGCGCTGCCCATGGGAAGGCCGGCGCGATAGACCTTGTAGATCCGCACGGCGTCGCCGCCGACTGTCGACGGCAGGGCCTGGTTGAAGAACCAGCCCATGTAGACAAAGCGCAGGATCTGACCGAAGGGCAGCGGCGTGCCCATGGCGTTGAGGACTGCCAGCCAGCGGGCGACGGCGACACCGAGCTGGACCATGAGGACGGCGCCGGCGAGGACGACCATGCCCAGGGAGGCCTCCGACAGCCGGGCGACGGCGGCGGCGAGGTCGATCTTGGTGAGCAGGAACCAGATCAGGAGCACCGAAACCAGGAACTTCAGCGCCAGTGGCAACCACTTCCGATACATCGCTGAGTCCTGCGTTTTGCGGGGCGCGCCGGGCACCACCGGTGCGGGCGGAATCTTTAACAGTTTTTTGGGTGGCCTGTCACGCCGAGCGGATGCGCACCGGGGCGCGCTTGCGACCCCAGTCGCCGGGAGGACCGTCGAAGACCCCGGCGCAGGCGGTGCCGCACTTGGTGCAGTGGCCGTCGCCGGTGAGGTTCCAGGTCGAAAGCTGGTACCAGTCGCGGCCGATGAGCACGGTGCCGCAGCCGTGGCAGTAGGTGCTGCCGCCGGCGGCGTCGTGGACGTTGCCGGTGTAGGCGTAGCGGACCCCGTTCCCAGTGGCGATGTCGCGGGCCCGGGCCAGGGTCGCGGGCGGGGTCGAGGGCTTGTCCATCATCTTCCAGTCGGGATGGAAGGCGGAGAAATGCATGGGTACGTCGGGCCCCAGGTTGTCGACGACCCAGCGGGTCATGGTGTCGAATTCGGCGTCGCTGTCGTTCTCGCCGGGAATGACCAGGGTGGTGAGCTCGAACCAGACATCGGTCTCATGCTTGAGGTATTTGAGGGTCTCCAACACAGGGGCAAGGGAGGCGGAGCAGAGGCCCTTGTAGAAGCCCTCGGTGAAGGCCTTGAGGTCGACGTTGG
>JAJFIG010000395.1 GCA_021775195.1 Rhodospirillales bacterium
CCAATGGCAGCGGCCTTGGTTTGGCCCTGGTCGCCAAGATCATCGGCGACCACGGCGGTGCCATCGAATTCGAGAGCCAGCCGAGACGCACGGTATTTCGGGTCCTGCTGCCCGCCACCGCGGACGCCGATGGCCAGGAGGATCCTTCCTGATGGCCGCCGCGACCACCATCCTCGTCGCCGACGACGACAACGCCATCAGAACGGTGCTCAACCGCGCACTGGGCCGGGCCGGATACGACGTCCGCACCACGGGCAACGCATCCACCTTGTGGCACTGGGTCCAGAACGGGGAGGGCGACCTGGTGATCACCGACGTGGTCATGCCCGATGAAAGCGGCCTCGCCCTGATACCCCGCATCCGTGAGATCCGTCCCGAGCTTCGGATCATCGTCATGAGCGCCCAGAGCACACTGTTGACCGCCGTCCAGGCGACCGAGCGGGGCGCTTTCGAGTATCTGCCCAAGCCCTTCGACCTGAATGAACTGGTCAACGTCGTCCGCCGCGCCCTGGAAGTCCCGCGCCTCGCCGCCGATACTGCCCAGGCAGCCACGGGCGAACAGCTTCCATTGATCGGCCGATCGCCGGCGATGCAGGAAATCTACCGTACGCTGGCGCGCATGATGGCCACCGACCTGACGGTCCTGATCGTCGGAGAATCGGGCACCGGCAAGGAACTGGCCGCGCGCGCATTGCACGATTACGGCAAGCGGCGCAAAGGCAAGTTCGTCGCCATCAACATGGCCGCCATCCCGCGGGAACTGGTCGAAAGCGAGTTGTTCGGCCACGAAAAGGGCGCCTTCACCGGGGCCATCGCGCGCAGTACCGGCCGCTTCGAACAGGCCAATGGCGGTACCCTGTTCCTCGATGAGATCGGCGATATGCCGCCGGAAGCCCAGACCCGCCTCTTGCGGGTGTTGCAGGAAGGGGAATTCACCACGGTCGGCGGGCACACGCCGATGCGGGCGGATGTCCGCATCATCGCCGCCACCCACCACGACCTGCGCCGATTGATTCGCCAGGGGCTGTTCCGGGAAGACCTCTACTATCGGCTCAACGTCGTCCCGGTCCGCTTACCCCCGGTGCGCGAACGCACCGAGGACATTCCCGAACTGGTGCGCCATTTTCTGGCCCAGGCCACGGCGGAGAACCTGCCCTGGAAAATCCTCGACAACGATGCCATGGAACGCCTCAAACGGCACACCTGGCCCGGCAACGTCCGCGAATTGGAAAACCTGGTGCGCCGTTTAGCGGCCCTTTATTCCCAGGAAGTCATCGGCGCCGATGTGATTGACGCCGAGCTGTCGGAAACGGCCGCGGCGCCCGAACCTGAAGGCAACGGCCTCGCCCATTCCGTGGAAAAACACCTGCAAACCTATTTCACGGCGCACGGGAACGAACTGCCCGCCACCGGTCTTCACGAACGCGTCCTCCGTGAAGTGGAGCGGCCCTTGATCACCCTTACCCTGCAGGCGACGCGGGGCAATCAGATCAAGGCCTCGCAGGTTCTCGGCCTGAACCGGAACACCTTGCGCAAGAAGATCCGCGACCTCCATATTCCTGTCGTGAGGGGCGCGAAATGACGTCTACAACACACCGCCGAATGCGCGTCATCCGATGGCTGCGCCTGTGGTCGCGGCGCGTGAAACTGGGGCGCAAGCTGGCATATTCCCTGGCCGGGGCCGGGGTGATCTCCGGCATTGTGACGGTCATGACCATGACCGGGGCCAAGGCCCTGGAAATGGATCCCCAGACCATCGTCGCCCTGTTGTACCTCGACGTCATCCTCCTGCTTCTTTTGGGTGTCGTCGTCGTCACCCGGCTGGTCGCCGTTTGGGTTGACCGACGCCGCGGTCTGGCCGGTTCCGGACTGCACGTCCGTCTCGTCGTCCTTTTCAGCCTTGTCGCGGTGACCCCGGCGATCCTGGTTGCGGTATTCGCCGCCTTGTTCCTGAATTTCGGCATTCAGGGCTGGTTCAGTGAAAAGGTCCGGACCGCGCTGGACGCCTCCCACGCGGTTGCGACCGCCTATTTGCACGAGCACCGCCAGAATATTCGCGCCGACGTCTTTGCCGTTGCCAACGACCTCGATCGGAACGCCCCCGCGCTGATGAGCAACACCAAGAGGTTCAACCAGTTCCTGTCGGCCCAGGCGTCATTGCGCTCCCTTCCCGAGGCCTTGGTCATCGACAGCAATGGCCGCGTGCTGGCGCGGTCCGAACTGAGCCTGTCGCTGGAATTCGCTCTCGGCAAACTGCCGTCGAAAATGATCAAGCTGGCCGACGAGGGCGAGATCGTCATCCTGACCACGGAAAAGGACGAACGTGTTCGTGCCCTGGTCAAACTCAACCGTTTCGTCGGTGCCTATCTGCTGGTCGGGCGGTTCGTCGACCCGCGCGTGATCGATCACATCGAACGCACGGAAGGCGCCGTCACCGTCTACAAGCATCTGGAGGAAAGCCGCGAGGGCATCCAGATCACCTTCGTCATGATTTTCGTCGTTGTCGCCCTGTTGTTGTTGTTCGCCGCGGTATGGGTCGGATTGACCTTGGCGACCCAGCTGGCGCAACCCATCAGCGCCCTGATTGCCGCCGCCGAACGGGTGCGCAAGGGCGATCTGGGGGTGCGGGTCCAATCGCCGGCAAAGGCCGCCGAGGAGGTCGGCACGTTGAGCCGCGCCTTCAACCGCATGACCAGCCAACTGGAAACCCAGCAGCAGGGATTGCTGGACGCGAACCGGGAACTGGACGCCCGCCGCCGTTTCACCGAAACCGTCCTGAGTGGCGTTTCCGCGGGTGTCATCGGTTTGGAC
>JAJFIG010000396.1 GCA_021775195.1 Rhodospirillales bacterium
AAGGTGAACACCGTCGGGCTCGAGCGCCGCGGCGTGCCGACCAACCGCATCCGCCTCCTGCAGCGCGCCTTCAGACACATCTTTCGCAACCGTCACGCGACGATGCAGCTGGCCTTCGAAGCGCTCGACGACGACGGCTACCACTCTCCCGAGTTGCGCACGCTGCGCAACTTCCTCGAGGCAATGCGGCGCGGGAAGAACGGCCGCCAACGCCAGGTGAAAAATGGGGACTGAGCGTCCGGTGCGCACGGCCGTCGTGGGGGGCGGGGCACCCCCGCCCCCCGGCCCCATATTATCCGCTTGTCAAAGTCGCTTATACGTCGTGGACGTAGTAACGGCCCTGGGTGTTGGCGGCCTCGAGCATCACGTCAAAGTTCTTAATTGAACCCCCGAGCTTGACCTTCCACTCGTCCCACTCCTTGCGCTGTTGGCCGGCGGCCTCGGCCCACTGGGCGAGTTCGCCTTTGGTCGGGACGTAGAACTTGACCCCGGCCTTGGCCATCTCGGCCATGGCGAACGCGCGCGAGGCCGGCACCTGCGCCAGGTTCTGGGCAAAGGTCACCTCACTGGCGAAATCGATGCCTTCCTGAACGTCTTTGGGCAGGCTTTCGAACCAGGCCAGGTTGCAGGAATAGACCTGGCTGTCTGGAACAGACCGGTTGAACGTGACCCAGGAAAGGATGTCCTTGAAGCCGAAGGCATAAAGGGCCTCGACCGCCGGGTCCAGGGCATCGGCGACGCCCTGCTTGATCGCCGTCGGAGTCTCGCCCCAGGCCACGGGCGTCGCGTTGGCGCCGAGCAGGCGGTAGAATTGCTGCAGGATTTTCGATCCCGGTACCCGGAACTTGATCCCCTTCAAGTCGTCCGGGGTTTTGAACGGCTTGTCGTCCAGACCGCGGCGCTTGGCCGCCGTGCGCGGATCGATGCAGAAGAAGAACAAGGGCTTGAACCCCTTGGCGTTGACACGGGAAACCACTTCCTTGTTCCAAACGTCAGAGGTCACCAAATTGACGAATCGCTGGTTCTCGCCACACCAGTAGGGGAGGTTGATGAGGTCGACGGCGGGTGCGAAGGGCGCGAAGTTGGAAAGCGAATGCTGGGCCGCCTGGATGGTGCCTGACTGAACCTTCTGCGCCAACTTGGTACCGACCCCCAACTGACCTCCGGGGCCGAGCTTCACGTAGACCTGGCCGTTGGTCAGGTTCTGGATGTTTTCCTTCAGGTTCAATTGCATGATCGGATAGGAGCGGGTGGTGCCGATGCGGTACGCGGTACCGATCGTCATCGTATGCTTGGCTCCTTTCTGGCGGTCCTTCTCTTCCTTCGCGGTTTGCGCCAGGGCCTCGCTGCTGCCGAGTGTACCCGCCGCGGCGGCAACCAGGGCGGTTGTTGCACCGAACTTGGCGGTGGCGCTCAGGAACGTGCGGCGGTCGATGTCACCGATCAACTCGATCGACATTTTTTCCCTTGTCTTGGTTGTCATGGTGTCCTCCCGATGGGTCCTCTATGGCTGGTTTTCCCCGGACGCAACCGTGCCGTCGCGGTCCAATTCCTCGACCAGACTTTCACGGCCGACAGCCGCCAGGATGAAAAACAGCGCGGTGAAAAGGAGGAGGAGATATTCGGCGACATCGCTCAACAGGAACGGGACCTGCCAACCAAAACTGATCTTGGCCTTGCCTAAAAGAACATTGACCCAGAACAGGATGAACAGCAGCCCGAATATCCAGAGGTTGATGCGCGCCGACTTCCGGAGTCGGTCTATTTCCGACACGGCGTGTGGACCTCCCCCACCTTTGACGGCCATTAATTTCGGCCAATTGGAATGCCTGAGGTGCATTCTTGCGAAGGAGTTTAGTTGATGTTCCAGGGGGGATGTCAATTGAAAGTGTTTGTTGCCAAGGCCAGGGCGATGGGTGAATTAGGAACGTAATCACGGAACGGCGGCGGCCTTGAATTCCAGAAACGAAGTCGCCACGTGGGATGTTTGGATTTGCCGGTTTCGCGGCCGCCCGGCGGTTCCGTCCGGTGTCACCGGGACTTGCCCGCCCTCGACCCTGGTGGCACCATGGCCGCTTCACCGTCCCGCGTTTCGCCGGCCAAAGCATTTCACCCGAGGATCGAATTGTCATGTCGACCGTATCCGCTCGCCTCTCTCTCGGGTTCTCCTGTGCCGGCCATTCCTTCTCCCATCTGTTCCAGCCGATCTTTTATCTCACGGTTCTGACTCTGGAAAAGGACCTGGGGCTGAGCCACGGCGAGATCGTTGCCCTGATCGTCGGTGGCAATGTCCTTTACGGGGTGGCGGCTCCGGCCGCCGGATGGCTCGGCGACCGCTGGAGCGCGACCGGCATGATAGCCTTGTTCTTTGTTGGCACCGGTGCCGGCATGATGATGACCGGGTTCGCGGACTCGCCGTTGCTCATCGCCTTGTGGCTGGCGGTGACCGGTCTTTTCGCTTCCATCTACCATCCGGTGGGCATCGCCTGGTTGGTGCGCAACGCCGAGAGCCGGGGAATGGCACTCGGTATCAACGGCGTGTTCGGCGGTCTTGGGCCGGCGGCGGCGACGCTGGCGGCGGGGGCGCTCATCGAATATGTCAGTTGGCGTGCCGCGTTCATTGTCCCCGGCGCGATGGTTCTCGCCACGGGCTTTCTGTTCCTCGCCCTGCTCGCCCGTGGCCTCATCGTCGAGACCAAGATCGACCGCATACAGGATGCGCCGCGCTCGCGCCATGACAGGGTGCGGGCCTTCATGGTGCTCGCGGTGACCATGCTGGCGACGGGGCTCATTTATCAGGCGATCCAGCCGGCGATGCCGAAGATGATCTCGGAGCGGGCGGCAGAGCTCACCGGCGACGGTGTATTCGGCGTATCCATGCTGGTCGCCGTCGTCTATCTGGTCGCCGGCTTCATGCAGGTTGTGGGTGGACATCTGGCCGACCGGTATCCGTTGAAAACCGTCTATCTTGTCGCATTTGCCCTGCAGATACCGGTCCTCTTCCTGGTCGGCAGTCTCAGCGGCACGGCGCTGGCAGTGGCGCTACTGGTAATGATTTCCGTCAACGTCGCAGGAGTGCCGGCAGAAAGCATGCTGGTGGCGAGCTATGCTCCCAGCCGGTGGCGCAGCCTGGCCTTCGGGATCAAGTTCATCCTAGCTCTCGGTGTCGGCAGCCTCGGGGTCGTGCTCGAAGGAGTCATCTACGATGCCACGGGCGGCTTTTACTGGCTGTTCGTGGTTCTGGCGGCCGTCGCCGCCGTGGCCCTTGCAGCCGGCACGCTGTTGCCGGGCGAGGGCAAGGAACCTGCACCCGCCGCCGCCGAATAGCCGGCGAGCGCGAAAAGGATAAGAGATGCTGCGCCTGTACGATTTTGTCGACTCGGGAAACGGTTACAAGGTCCGCCTGATACTCAGCCAGTTGGGCCGGCGCTACGAGTATGTCGAGGTGGACATTCTCGCCGGCGAAAGCCGCACGCCGGAGTTCCTGGTGGTCAATCCCAATGCGCGCATCCCGGTGATCGTCCTCGAGGATGGCCGTGTCCTCTCAGAATCCAACGCCATTCTCGCCTATCTGGCGGAGGACACCCCATACCTGCCCGGGGACGCATTCGCCCGGGCCCAGGTCCTTCAGTGGCTGTTCTTCGAGCAGTACAATCTGGAACCCAACATCGCGGTGGCCCGGTTCTGGCTCAAGCATGGGCTGGAGGAGGCCAACCGCGGGCGGTTGCCGGAGAAGTGGAAGGGCGGGTACGGAGCGCTGGAGGTGCTGGAACACCGGCTGCGCAGTCATCCCTTTCTTGTGGGCGATACGTACACCGTCGCCGACATCGGTCTTTACGCCTACACCCACGTTGCGGGCGAGGGCCGTTTCGAACTCGGACCCTATCCCGCGGTACGCGGATGGATGGAGCGGGTCAGCGAACAGCCGGGCCACGTTTCCATCACCGACAACCCGGCGGCCCGGTAGTCGCCGGGCTTAGTGGATGGTGGCCGCTACAAACCCGCCAGACTCTGCTCCAGATCAAAGATGATGTCGTCGATATTCTCCAGGCCGATGGAGAGACGGACCACATCGGGGCCGGCGCCGGCGTTGACCTGTTGTTCCTCGGTGAGCTGGCGATGGGTGGTCGATGCCGGGTGGATGATCAGGGACCGGGTATCGCCGACGTTGGCCAGGTGGGACAGAAGATTGACCGATTCGACGAGCTTGACGCCGGCGTCGAATCCACCCTTGAGGCCGAAGGTGAATACCGAGCCAGCGCCCTTGGGTAGGTATTTCCTGGCAAGGTCGTAATAAGGGTTCGACTTGAGCCCGGCGTAGGAGACCCAGGCGACCTTGGGATGGCGGTCGAGAAATTCGGCGACCGCTTGGGCGTTGGCGACGTGGCGTTCCATGCGCAGGTGCAGGGTCTCGAGACCGGTGAGGGTGAAAAAGGCGTTGACGGGCGCCATGGCGGGACCGAAGTCGCGCAAGGCCACGGCGCGGGCCTTGGTGGCGAAGCCGAAATCGCCGAAGGTCTCGTGAAAGGTCAGGCCGTGATAGGCCGGTTCCGGCTCGGTCATGGACGGGAACTTGTCGTTCTGGCCCCAATCGAACTGCCCCGATTCGACCAGTGCCCCGCCCATGGCGGTACCGTGTCCCGACAGGAACTTGGTGGTCGAGTGGAGGATGATGTCGGCACCCCAATCGAAGGGCCGGCACAGGTACGGTGTTGCCATGGTGTTGTCGACGATTACCGGGATGCCGGCTTCGCGGGCGATGTCGATCACCGGTTCCAGGTCGACGATCACGCCGCCGGGATTGGCTAGGACCTCGAGGAAGATGGCCTTGCACTTGGGCGTCAGGGCGCGGCGGAAATTCTCGGGGTCGGCGGGATCGACGAAATGACAGGTCCAGCCCAGGCGCTTGAAGCTGAGACCGAACTGGGTGATGGAGCCGCCATAGAGGTTGCGCGAGGCGATGAACTCGTCGCCCGGTTCGAGCAGAGTGAAGAAGGTC
Source organism: Rhodospirillales bacterium (assembly GCA_021775195.1). Classification (GTDB taxonomy): domain Bacteria; phylum Pseudomonadota; class Alphaproteobacteria; order Rhodospirillales; family 2-02-FULL-58-16; genus JAJFIG01. Next base: position 5,000 of record JAJFIG010000396.1, read on the forward strand.
AGGAACTGGGCCGCGTGGCCCGACGCCGCGCAAACCCCGGCGCGTCCACCTTCGAGGTTGGCGATGCGCTCCTCGAGAACGGCGACGGTGGGATTGCCGATCCGCGTATAGATGAAGCCGAAGGTCTGCAGATTGAACAGGTCGGCGGCGTGGTCGACGTCGTCGAAAACATAGGACGTGGTCTGGTAGATGGGGGTGTTGCGGGCACCGGTCACGGGGTCGGGGCGGGCGCCGGCATGGATGGTCCGGGTCTCGAAGCCGTATTCGTGAGGGCCGGCGGTGTCTTCCGGGTCGTTCCCGGTCTCGTGGTCGTCGTTCATGGGCTCAGCTTTGTCCTTTTCGAGGAAATGATATCGGAATTGACGCCGCCCCAGCTCAGCTCGCCGAAGAGGCGGGCATATTCGATCTTGGGGCAGCGGTTCATGATCACGGTCAGGCCGGCGGCCTCGGCCTTTCGGGCGGCCTCGTCGTTGCGCACACCGAGCTGCATCCAGATCACCCGGATGCCTTTGTCGGCGGCGAGGGTAATGACCTCGTCGGTGATCGGGCCGGCGGCTTCGGAATTGCGGAATATGTCGACCATGTCGATGGTGCCGGGAATGTCGCCCAGATTGGCGTAAACCGTCTCGCCCAGGATCGTCTTACCCGCGTGGCCGGGGTTGACGGGGATCACCCGGAACCCTTTGCCCATAAGGTATTTCATGGCGAAGCTGGAGGGGCGAACCCATTTTGGGGAGGCGCCGACCATGGCGACGGTCTTTACGTCGCGCAGGATCCGGCGCAGCAGATCATCATCGTAAGGAATTTTCCCGCCGTGGTCGCCGGCGGTCATCGACCCTTCCACGGCGGCATCGGGCGCTTTTCATTGAAGGCGTCGATACCGTCCTGTGCGTCCTCGGTCATCATGTTGCAGGTCATGGTCTCGCCGGCCAGGGCATAGGCCTCCTCGAGCCCGGCCTCGAGCTGGCGGTAAAAGAGCTGCTTGCCCATGGCGATGGAGGCCGCCGATTTGGTGGCGACCTTGTCCGCCAGGTCGGCCACCGCCTCGTCCAGTTCAGCGGCCGGCACAACCCGATTGATAAGGCCGTAGGAAAGCGCCGTCGGGGCGTCGATGAATTCGCCGGTCAACAGCATTTCCATGGCCTGCTTTCGGGGCAGGTTGCGGGTGACGGCGATCATCGGTGTGGAGCAGAAGAGGCCGACCTTGATGCCGGAGGTGGCGAACCGTGCTTCGTCGACGGCAACCGCCAGGTCGCACTGGGCCACCAACTGGCACCCGGCGGCGGTGGCGATGCCGTGCACCCGGGCGATCACCGGCTGGGGGATCCGGGTTATGGCCAGCATCATCCTGCTGCACTGCTCGAACAACGCCCTGGTGGCCTCGCGGCTGTCGTTCCGGCGCATCTCCTTGAGATCGTGACCGGCGCAAAAGGCGCGCCCGTTGCCGGCCAAAACGACGACGCGGATGGTGTCGTCGGCGGCAATGGCGTCCAGTTCGTCCTGGATCGCGGTCAACAGGCCAATGGACAGGGCATTGAACTTGTCCGGCCGGTTCAGGGTGAGGGTGGCGATCCCACCCGCGTCGTGGCGCAGAAGAAGAGGGGACTCCGGCACGGGGCTTGGCATGGCGGCGGTCATGGTCGTGCTCTCCAATTCGCGCGGTTTGCCGGGACTTTCGGCAATGTGCCGTGTTTGCTCTGGGCAAGGCAAGGTCATTCTATCTGCCCAGGGGTGGCGCAGCCTACCCCCGACAATATTTGACGTTTACGTAAACGTCAAATATTGTCGGGGAAAGTTGGAGATGTGAGAGAGGGATATATGGCAAAGATTACGGTCGAGGAATTCACTACCCTGATCAAGGGAGAGCTGCCCTGGGCCGAGGAAACGGGCATGCGGGTGGAAGCCATAGGCCCGGGTACGGCGCGGCTGTGCCTGCCGTTCGACGACAGTCTCCTTCGTCCCGGCGGCACGGTCTCGGGGCCGTCGATGATGGCACTGGCGGACGCCACCATGTACGCCGTGGTCCTGAGCGAGATCGGCGAGGTCAAGCTGGCGGTGACGACCAGCTTCAACATCAACTTCCTGCGCCGCCCGGAACCCGGGGACATTGCCGCGGAAGGGCGCTCGATAAAGGTCGGGAAGCGCCTGGCGGTGATGGAGGTCACCCTCTATACGGTGGGCGACGCCGATCCCGTGGCCCATGCCACGGGAACCTATTCCATTCCGCCGCGAAAAGCGTAGGGGATCCGCGAATTTGCCGGGGGATTGGCTTCTCGGCCCGGCTCCGACGCCATTATTACTTGTCGGCGTCCAATGACAGTTTTTCGACGAAGGCGCGGTTGGCCCGTTCAATCTCGTCCTGCTTGCCGTCCATGAAGGGCTGGTAAAGCTTGTCGCGGCCGACGATATGATCGGTCAGCCAGTTGGTCATGAATTCAAGCATATCCTCGCCATGCACGGTGTCATTGTCGGCGAGGAAATCGTCGCGGATACCTATGACCTTGGCGGTGATCTGGTCGTGGATCTTCTTGTGATCCTCGTAGTCGGGGTAGCCGCAAGCGGCCATCAAAACTTCCTCGCGGCCGAAATGGTAAAGGGTGTAATCACATAGGGCATTCAGAACGCTGCCCACGGTTTCCT
>JAJFIG010000397.1 GCA_021775195.1 Rhodospirillales bacterium
GTTGTCCAGTTCGCTCATGCCATCCATTTCGGATCGTCTGAGGCAAGAATAACCGTGGCCGATAGTGAACGCCTCAGTGCCTTCCTCGACGGGATCGAAATCGGCAATGGCGACCACGTCTACGTAGCCGGGGAACGGGCCTTGAAGGACCAGACCTTGGACATTCAACTCGCCAATCTGCGCCGCGATCTGGTGATGAAGAAATTGACCGAACGCGGTGTGAAGGCAATGGCCGTCACGGCGGACCTTGGTGACGAGACACCCGTCAAGGGTGCGGTCAAGGTCATTGTCCGGCGATACATCGTGACTCTGCCCGGATGTCCCGATTGGACCGGAGGGCCGGGAACCTACACCAATATGTCTTCCCGCAACTGGGGCTGCAGCACCGCAACCAACCTTGGTCTGATGGTCGCGAATCCTCAGGATTTGGCCGTCGGGCGCGAACCCGACATGGCCGATGGCGACTATCTGGCAACGTCCATCGACCGCTATCGCAAGGGTAAGACCAAACAAATTGTCAACGTAAATGCCGGCGCATTCGTACTTGAACAGAGCGCACAAAAAGACTCCGGCGGGGACTCGCAATAGTCATGCTGTCTAAACCTTCCGTAATGCCTGGTGGAGGCGGAGAACGCGCTTCGTTCATGGCGTTCGCCTCCGACCAGATTACCTTTGCCTCGCTGGTCAAGGTTGCCGGCGAACAGGGTTGGCCCGAGAATTTGGTGCTGGAGGGTGGCATCGGTGAAGCCGTTACCGCCCTTGGCGGCGTGGCGACCCCACAGGTTCTGGTGCTCGATATCTCTGATTCTGCTGATCCGATCGCCGACATCGGCGCCCTTGCCGAAGTCTGCGACGAGGGGACCAGGGTCATCGCCCTCGGCCAGATCAACGACGTCAATTTGTACCGGGAACTCATGGACCTTGGGGTCCTGGACTATCTGCTCAAACCGGTTTCGACCGAGGCCATGGGGGCGCTGATCCTCAAGGCCATCGAACAGCCGGAGATTATCGAGGAAGAAAACAAGACCGGCCGCCTGGTCGCCGTTATCGGTGCGCGCGGCGGTGTCGGTGCCAGCACGGTTGCCGTCAATACAGCCTGGATGATCGCCCACGAGCAAAACATCCGGGTTGCCCTTGTTGATTTGGATCTCTATTTCGGCAGCATCGCCCTGTCCCTGGATCTTGAGCCCGGGCGCGGATTTCGTGAAGCGCTGGAAAATCCGAGCCGGATCGATGGTCTTTTCATCGAACGGGCCATGGTGCGGGAAAGCGACCATCTTTTTGTTCTGGGCGCCGAAGAACCGCTTGAAAACAATATTTCCTTTGATTCAGCGGCCGTCGAGCTATTGCTCGAAAAGCTCCGTGCCAGTTTCGACTGCGTCATCGTCGATTTGCCGCGATCCGCAGTAACGGCACATTCCTCCGTTCTGGCCCAGGCATCAATGATCGGCATCGTTTCAGATGCAACTCTTGCGAGCATGCGTGACACCATGCGCCTCAAGGAATTTACCAAGAAAAACGCCCCGGCAGCGGAAAACGTCGTCATCGTCAACCGTTCCGGTGCGGCAAAAATCGGCGAACTTAGCAAAAGTGATTTCGAAAGAGGTGCAGAGCTCGCAGTCGATTATTTAATCCCTTATGAGGTCAAAACTGCTGCTCAAAGCACGAATTCAGGCAAAGCCCTCGGGCAAGTTGCCAAGAACGGAAAATTGGTAACCCTGCTTCGCGACCTGAGCCGCCAGTTTTCCGGCAGCGAAGCGGAAGTCGTGAAGCCGCACATTTGGGACCGGCTGCTGAAGCGGGGTGAATGATGTTCGGACGCCGCCAAAGTACTGGTGTGGTGTCGCTGAACGCCGAACGGTCTGCCAGGCGCGAAACGACCAAAGAACCAGTGGCCCGGTCTCAGGGCAGTGGAGGCTTGAAAAAGCCGAACTCCGCGGCTCGTGATGCCATTCTTGAATCGGCCGTTGAAAAGGTCTCGGCGGCGGTTATGGATCAGGTCGGCGAAGCAGTCGGCCTGCAAATGTCTCGTGCCGATCTCGCCAACAAGATCGGAGATGTCATCGATCAAGTGACCGTCGGGACCGAAAATGCGCTGGACTCGAATGAACGCCGCGACGTCATCACGGTCGTTCTCAATGAATTCCTGATTGCCGCCAAGCGCAATAATCCCGATGTCGAGTTGGCGCCAGACGGTGCAAATAAGGGTGCCGATCCCTCCATTACGACCAGCCGTGATAGCGTCGATGCGGCTAAGGAGCGTGTCCAGCCCATATTGATGGAACGCATGGATGTCGGGAAGGCATCCGAACTGCCTCGCGGCGAGCTTGCGGGTCAGGTTGCGGATATCGTCGCCGAAATTCTGAGCGACGAAAAAATGCAGCTCAACCTTGTCGAGCAACGCGATCTCGTTACCATTCTCCTCGACGATATGCTTGGTCTCGGTCCCCTGGAACCTTTGCTGAGCGACGAAACCGTTACCGATATCATGGTTAACGGCCCTCACCAGGTCTACGTTGAACAAAAAGGAAAGCTTGTCCTCTCCCACGTCACCTTCCGCGATAACGCGCACCTGATGAACATCGCCAACCGCATCGTCACGCGGATTGGTCGGCGGGTCGATGAATCCTCACCGTTGTGCGATGCGCGCCTGGAAGACGGATCACGCGTGAACATCATTATTCCGCCCTTGGCCATCGATGGACCCAGCATATCCATCCGAAAATTCGCCAAGCAGAAGATCACCCTGGAAGTCATGGAGCAGACACAGAACCTTTCTCCGCAAATGGCGATGGTTCTGAAAATAGCCGCCCGTGCGCGTCTGAACATTCTGATCTCCGGTGGGACGGGCTCAGGTAAGACGACCCTGCTCAACGCAATGTCTCGCATGATCGATGTCGGCGAGAGGATCGTGACCATCGAGGATGCTGCCGAGCTGCAGTTGCAGCAGCCCCACGTCGTGCGTTTGGAGACCAGGCCTCCCAACCTCGAAGGCGATGGCGAAATTACACAGCGCGAATTAGTGAAGAACACGCTGCGCATGCGCCCTGATCGAATCATTCTTGGTGAGATTCGCGCCGGCGAGGCTCTCGACATGTTGCAGGCCATGAACACCGGCCATGATGGCTCCATGTGTACCATCCACGCCAACCGCCCCCGCGAGGCCCTGACCCGCCTGGAAAACATGGTGGCGATGGCTGGCGTGAAACTTCCCAACGAAGCGGTGCGGTCGCAAATCGCCGGCGCCGTCAATTTGATTGTTCAGATATCCCGTATGCGTGACGGCGTTCGCCGCATCACTCAAATCACCGAGGTGGTTGGCATGGAGGGTGAAGTCGTCACGACCCAGGACCTGTTTACGTTCGAGTTCGAGGGTGAGAACGCGGATGGCACTTTATTCGGCAGTTTCAATCCATCCGGATTGCGCCCCCATTTCATGACGCGGGCCCAATATTACGGTCTCGACCGTGCCTTGATGGACGCCATGGGTTAAGCGCAGGAGAGATGGCATGGACATTGGGATCATAGTGGTTTTTATCGGTATCGTGGCGACGCTGGGCTGCGCCGGGTTCGCCCTTCACACGGCCCTGTCGGGGCCGCAGCGGCAAATGCAGCGCCGCGCCGAGACCCTCCGCATGCGGCTCACCTATGGTGTGAACGCCAAAACCGTCCAGGCGGCGACCAGAAGCGTGAAACGAGTCGAGGCTACCTCGATGCCGTTTCTCGATCGCCTCATCAAACGCGTTATGCCGCGTCAAGCCCTGTTGCAATCCCGGCTCGCCAGGACGGGCTACAATATCGCCTTCGGGACCTATGTTCTCGTCAACATTGCCATAGCGTTGGTGGCCATCCTCGTTGCCCACTTCATCACCGAATTGCCACTGATGTTGTCGTTGTTGATCAGCATCGTCGCCGGCATCGGGATCCCTCACCTTGCCATCAGCCGGTTGGCGCAACGGCGCAACAACAGGTTCATCGCCATATTCCCGGATGCCATCGACCTGATCGTCCGCGGCCTCAAGTCCGGCCTGCCGGTGACCGAGTCGATTGGCGCCGTCGGCAAGGAAATGGCCGATCCGGTGGGGTACGAATTCAACACCATTGCCGACAGTCTCAAGTTCGGAAAACCCCTGGAGCAGGCCTTGTGGGAAACCGCTACCCGGCTGGATCTGCAGGAATTCAAGTTCTTCGTCATCAGTCTTTCGGTTCAACGCGAGACTGGCGGCAACCTTGGTGAAACCCTGGCCAACTTGTCGGATATCCTGCGCCGGCGGCGCCAGATGCGCCTGAAGATCAAGGCCATGTCATCGGAGGCGCGCGCCAGTGCTTACATTCTGGGGTCGTTGCCGTTCATCATGTTCGGCATCATCTTCATGCTCAATCCCGGATACGAAATGGAATTGTTTACCGATCCGCGCGGCAAAATGATGCTCGGCGCCGGGCTCTCGAGCATGGGCGTGGGCATCGCCGTGATGGCTAAAATGGTGAAGTTCGAGATATGAACATTTTCGATTTCCTCCCTCGCGGCATCACTGGCGAAAGCATCATCGTCCTTGCCGCTGGCGCGGCCGCCTTCGGCACGGTGTACGCCGTGTGGAGCGGATTGGTGGCGCGCGACCCCCTGGGCAGCCGCGCCAAGACATTGCGCCAGCATCGCCAGACCTTGAAAGACGGCATGATGTCGGTACGGCGCACCCAAAAACGCACGAAAGCGGCGATGGGCTTGATGCGCCGGATCATCAACCGCTTCGACTTGATGCGCAGTCATCATGCCGCGAAGACCGTCGATTTTCTGGCCCAGGCCGGTTGGCGGGCGAAGGACGCGGTAATTATCTTCTTGTTCTGCAAGATCTGTTTGCCGTTCGTCTTCGGCGGTGCCGCGCTGATAGCCTTTTACGTATTTTCGCTGTTTGAATTGCCTGATGTCATCCGGCTGTTGGTCGCCATGGTTTGCGTCGTCATTGGTGCCTACATGCCGGAAGTGTTCGTCAAGAACGCCATCCAGAAGCGACGGGCGCTGATCCAAAAAGGACTGACCGATGCCCTGGACCTGTTGTTCATTTGTGCCGAAGCGGGGCTCGCGCTGGATGCGGCGCTTACACGGGTGGCACGGGAAATGGTGCTGTCGAGCCCTCAAGTCGCTGACGAACTGATGTTAACCTCGGTTGAACTGGGATTTCTTCCGGACCGCAAAACGGCATTACAGAACCTGGTAAGGCGCACCGACATGCCGTCGATTCGCGGCGTGGTCAACACGTTGGTGCAAACCGAGAAATACGGCACGCCGTTGTCGCAGGCCTTGCGGGTGCTTTCGAACGAGTATCGGAACGAGCGGATGCTCAAGGCCGAGGAGAAGGCGGCGAAATTACCGGCCACGCTGACCGTTCCGCTCATCGTTTTCATTATGCCAACCCTGTTTGTCGTCCTGTTAGGGCCGGCCATTCTTCGGGCACTCGATGGTCTGGGATCTCTTGCATGGTGAAGACGCGGGACAGCAACTGGGGTGCCAGGTCGTGGATCGGGGTCCGGCGGCTTGGTGGCACCGGGAGGTGGCAACCCGCCGCCTCCCGGGTTAACTCAACCATTGAACCGAAACGGAGTGCAACGCGTCCGCGGTTCGATGGATATGGGGGAGGGTAACTCACCCTTTCCTACAATTCTTGGGGTGCCAGATCGTGGATTGGGGTCCGGCGATCTGGCGGCGCCGGGGGATGGCCGATGGTCATCCCCCGGCGTTTTTTTCGGCCGGTATTTCGCTCCGATCAAGTCACTTTTTTTTGTCGGGGGCCTTAGATTCAATGTCACTAGGAAGAGGCACGCCGGCGGCATGGTTTCCAAATATGGCTTGTGTCCTTTCCCGGGCCGGAAGAGCCCGCAACGATTCATAGCGTGCCAAATTACTCTCGACTTCGTCTTTTTGAAGATCTGCGAGCCCTATTGCCCGTGCCTCTTTCGTCCGACCGGCAAGACCGTAGACCAAGGCCAGGTTTTGGCGATGTTGCGGCGTTGCCATGGGATCGGCCACGATCTCTTGCAGAATTCGGGTTGCTTCGTCGAAATCACCTGCAAGCGCCAGCGATAAGGCAAGGTTGTTTTGTAGTGACGACTTATCTGGAGCGATCTCGATTCCGTCGATGTATCGCTGCTGTGCGTCCTCGTGTTTGCCCAATAGGTCGAGCGCCACACCCAGCGCGTTGTAGGACCGGTAATCCGTTGGTTCAATTCGGATCGCGGCTTCAAATTGGGCGGCTGCCTGCTGGGGACGGTTCAACGCGATAAGGGCTTTTCCATATCCCCGACGTGATCGAGAGTTGGCGGCATCCAATTCGATTGCCCGGCGATAGGCATCGATGGCTATGGGGAAGGCACCAAGTTCGCCGGCGGTCTCACCAATCGCGATGAGGGGATCGGGCGAGTCGGGGCGCATCTCGGCTGCGCGGCGGTAAAGAGTGATGGCCGATTTCAGGTCGCCACCCTGGCGCGTCGTATCGGCAACCCGCATGACCTGGTTCACGCGACTGGCCTTGTCCTCTTCGGCCAGCTCTTCAGGCGAGGGCGGAGTTAAGTTGCATCCCGGCACCATCGCCATGGCAACCAGTCCAAAGGCCGCCATGAGGAAACGCGAGGCGGATTCTCTGTGCATCGTTAGTCGTCTTGGAAAGGAAATGGGCTGTGCCAATACAGTCATCGATTCTATTTTGTGAGGGCATTTGACACGCCTTGTGGGCGAGATGCCACCTAAATTGTTGCTTATGAGGTCTTTCATCTCGACAGGTATGTGATAAGCATTTGCTATCGCTTGCCGGTTTTGGCAAAACCTCCTATAACTTCTGTACCTCAAAGGAAGTCTGGCGTGAAAAAAGAATATTTGGAACTGACCCGTCTTATCGAGCGCCTGCACCGGCGGTTTCTCGATGTGCTGAGAGCTGAACTGAACCGCATGGGTATTAAGGACATCAATGCGGTCCAGGCGTTGCTGCTTGCCAACATCGGTGAAGAAGAGATCGTCATCCGTGACTTGGTGGAGCGCGGTTATTATCAAGGATCCAACGTTTCCTACAACATCAAGAAGTTGGTGGAAATGGGATATCTGGAGCAGGAACGTTCTACTCATGATCGCCGGTCCGTGCGAATCAACCTGACGGAAAAGGCGATGACCGTTGTCACCAGCATTCGCGAACTCGAGGAACGCAATGCCCTGGCTCTGGGAGAACACGGCGTGAGTGTCGAGGAGATCGACTCGGTTTGCAATATGCTGCGACGGCTTGAACGTACCTGGACGGACTACGTTCATTACGGCGCCCGCTGAGGGCTGAGTCCGGGGCCGACAACCGGCCAAATTGATTCTTTCCAGATATAACGGGTTTCAAATAGGGCTTAGGCTTGCCT
>JAJFIG010000398.1 GCA_021775195.1 Rhodospirillales bacterium
CAAAGCCGCCGGCGCGGGTCAGCGTCGCCAACACCTCGACCCACTGTCCGGTCAGGTTCAGGGCGCTGCCGCTGGCGTAGGACTGATAGGTGGCGCCGGCGAGGGCCGCCTCGGTCTCGGCGCTGCGGACCTCGACGGTGATGCTGGTGCCGGTCGGGATGAAGCCCTCGGCCTCGGTGTTCCAGAGGATTTGAGTCCACAAATATCCGGGGGTCCCGCTATCCAGGGTCAATCCCCATGAACCGGTGGGATTGGTGGTGCCGACGACGGTCGTTCCCGTCATGTCGCTGTAATTGTAGGGTGCCGCGTTGGGACCGAGATCGACGGTCAGATCGACCGTGTTGGTCGCCGGATCGATCCGCATCACACTGTTGGAACTCAGGTTGGTGACCCAGACCTTGCCGTTGCTGTCGACGGAAACCCCTGTCGGTGTGTTGCCGACGGGGATTATGGCGATAACGTTGCCGTTGTTGTCGAGGCGGGAGATGTTGCTGCCGTGGCTGTTGGCCACCCAGACGTTGTCATCGGCGGGCGTGACGGCCACGCCCCGGTCGCCGGTGGCCCCGCCCGTGGTCTTGGTGAAAATGATATTTCCCGCCGAATCGAGCTTGGTGACGGTGTTGTTCGTATAATGGGTATTCCAGATGTTGCCTTGCGTGTCGACGGCGAGGCCGTAGGACGGGCCGCCTGTGGCCGCATGGGCCATCGGCGCGTTGGTGGTGGTGTCGTACCGGCCGATCTGGTTGCTGTTCCAACCCGACGTCCACAGGACACCGTTGCCGTCGATCAAGCCGCCGTAGCCACCGGGATTGATCGATGACAGTGTCGTCGGGTCCTTGACGCCGGTTGTGCCGTCGATCCGCTCATGCTGCTTGTCGCCGAAGCCGCCGACCCAGACGTCGTTGTTGGCGTCGACGGCAACGGTTCGCGCGTTGGTGCCGCTGGTCCGCACGTACTGCAGGATCGCCGTGTCCTGGGCCGTCGACGTGCCGCCATTGGTGTCGAGGCCGCCGGCATTGGTCCAGGCGCGCGCGTCGAAGGTGCCGCCGGCACCGGTGCCGGCATTCCACACCCCGGTCGAAGTGCTGGAACCGGTGGCGCTCGACGAGACCTTGGTTACCGAACCCTGCCCTCCCGAGGACTGGTTGCGGTTGGCGACCCAAACGTCGCCGTTGAGATCGACGGTCGTCCGCGACGGATTGCCCGGCTGTCCGCCTGGAGCACTGAAGTACTCACCGAGGACCGCCTGATGGTTGATGGTATCCACGCTGCCATCGTCCAGATCATTGAAATTGGTGTCGATGCGGATCACCGAATCACGGCCCGACGCGGCCACCCAGATGTAGCCGAAAGACGTCTGGATTCCCGGGTTGAGCTGCACCTGATGATCGGAGCCGGGCGGGCCGCTGTTGGTGCTGGAATAGGTGCCGGCATTCCAGTCCCCATCGACGGTGTAGGTGAAGGTTGCGGCCTGCGCCGAGGCCGCCAAAAAAACCGGCGCCACGATCAAACCAAGAAGACCAAGATTCGTTCTCATCGTTTTGTCCCCTCTCCTCAGCCCCCCGATTTTCTCCGTTCCGCGTCATGACCGTCGAAGCGAAATCGATGGACGGCCCGGCCGTGGAAATTCCGTCTTCTCGTTGACTTGCAATAACCATGCCAGTTATGTGGTTTATTGGGATTCATGGGCTTGAGGCAGTGTTTTAAGTTGGTATGGTTCCATAGTGTCAAATATTCCGACACATGGTGCCCCGAGGTGGCTCGCCGGGAGGCGATCCCAAACTGTTTTTCAACTATTTTTCAATGAGTTATGTAGATTTTGTGGGCGATGACAAAGTGTAAGATATTCCGACACTTCAAATCGCCGACTGCATATTATTTTATGCGAAACGGCATAACATCTTATGTTTGCATGGGGTTAGTGGATTCTTGCGCGCTCGCGATAGTGTAAAGAATCCCGACAATCCCATTGGAATCCTGGGTTCGCCTACCAGAAGACGCTTTTCGCGGCGGTTGGCTCAGCTGTACTGGCCGCCGGCGGCGGTGGCGCCGCCGTCGATGACGAGGGTCTGGCCGGTGATGAAGGAGCCGGCGGGGGAGGCCAGCAAGAGGGCGGCGCCGGCGATGTCGGCGGGCTCGCCGATGCGGCCCAGGGGGTAGCCCTCAAGGGCCTTGGCCAGGTTTTCCTCGTCTTCCCAGAGGGCGCGGGCAAAGTCGGTGCGCACCAGGCCGGGGGCGATGCCGTTGACGCGGACGTTGGCGTGGCCCCATTCGAGGGCGAGGTTGCGGACCAGCTGCATATCGGCGGCCTTGGACAGCGCATAGGCGCCGAGGCTCCGGGTGCCCTTGAGGCCGGCTATGCTGGAAACGATAATGACGGCACCGTCGCCCCGTTCGGCCATGCCCGGAATGACCAAGTTGCAGAGCCGGAGCACGTTCTTGACATTGGTGGTCATGGTGCGGTCGTAGGCCTCGTCGGTGATCCCGGCGAGGGGCCCGTAATAGGGATTGACGGCGGCGTTGCAGACCAGGACGTCGATGGGACCCCAGGCATCGACGGTCTTGTCGACCAGGGTGTCGAGCTGGTCGCGGTGGGAGACGTTACAGGGAATCGCCATGGCCTCGCCGCCGGCGTCGCGGATGGCGGCGGCGACGTCCTCGCAGGGGCCCTGCTTGCGGCTGGAGATGACGACGCGGGCGCCGGCGCCGACCAGGGCCTCGGCAATGGCCCGGCCGATTCCCCTCGACGCGCCGGTTACGAGAGCGACTTTTCCGGCGAGGTCGAACATGTCTTGCGATTCCCTGGCTGACGGCATCGAAATAGGATTGTACGCTGCGGCGACAACACGATGCCAGCGGGCTTTGCCCCCGGCCCGAAACGAGACGATCGCCCATGGAACTGAAGCTCACGGAAGAGGAAGCGGCGTTTCAGCATGAGGTCCGCGCCTTCATCCGCGACAACATTCCGGCCGTGGTCAAGCGCAAGGTCGACACCGGCCTGGTGCTGGTCAAGGACGACTACGTCTCGTGGCAGAAGATCCTGTGGCAGCGGGGCTGGATCGCGCCGGGCTGGCCGGTGGAGAACGGTGGTCCCGGCTGGACGCCGATCCAGCGCTATATCTTCGAGGAGGAAATGGCCCTGGAGTCGAGCCCGAGGCTGATGGCCTTCGGCCTCCGCATGCTGGGCCCGGTGCTGATCGAATTCGGCACCGAGGCACAAAAGGAACGCTTCCTGCCCGGGATCCTGAGCAGCGACGAGTGGTGGTGCCAGGGCTATTCGGAACC
>JAJFIG010000399.1 GCA_021775195.1 Rhodospirillales bacterium
CCAAGAGAAATCGCACAATAGGATGCCAAGCTCAGCCTCCGCCAACGTTGTTGCGCGGATGAATAGTACATGGATACGCTGCCCAATACGGGTGGCACAACTTCCTGGGACAGAGCCCAGGCGCTAAAATAAGCTCGGCGCAAACTGGCAACGACCCAACCAATTCCGACACCTGCCCCAATACCGCCAAGCAGCACCAAAACCAGGTAAAGGCGTCGATTGCTATTGGTCGGGATCAAAGGCACACGGGGCGGATCAATGACCCGGAATTGTACTTTTTCGCCTTTGGTGTCCCGGTTTTCCGATATCTGTGCGCTTTCTTTCCTTGCCAGGAGCGTCTCGTAGTTCGATTTAAAGATGGCATAGTCGCGATTGAGCTTTGTGAATTGCGCTTCCACTTCGGGAATTTTGTTGGCCATCGTTTCCAGCTTCGCGATCTTGGCTGCCTGGCGTTCCGATTGTCCCTTCAGCGTCGCAATCTCGGCCTCGACCTGTAAGACCTGCAACTTTATTTCCTGGTAAATTTGGTTGGGTACGGAATTCGTGGGTCTTGGTGAACCCGGTCCCGTCTCCCCTTCTCCATCACCAGCGGTCGGGAACGCCTCCATTTCCTCTTCCAACTGTTTCTGGATGGATTTGAGCAGCTTCCGAGCAGCGATCACGTCGGGATGTTGTTCCGTGTAGCGCATCAACATATCGTCGATCGTTTTTTCAAGCTCGAATACCCGCAACTGCAGCCCGCTTTCCGGTCCACCCGAACCACCGTCGGCTGAATCAAACTCCAGGTATTCCGGCACCGAGGCCAGCTGTCGCCGTAACTCGTCTCGCTTCGTCGTGGCATCCGCCAGGTTGGCCTGAAGAGCTGCCAACTTATCGCGTGAATTTGTTAACCTTTGGTGGTAGTTTCCTGAACCCGGAAGAAAATCAACATTCGCCTGTTTGAAGCGCGCAAGTCTTTGCTCCGCTTCGTCAAGTTGCTTCTCGTAATTGCGGATCTGTTCGTCAATAAAACGGAGTGCCGTGTCCATACCCCTGCGGCTCGCACCGAGGTTGCTTTCGACATAAATCGTCAGCAAAGCTTGAACGACGTTTTTGGCGACCTGGGGATCAACATGTTCATAAGCGATCGTGAACAGGTTGGTTCTTTCCGCCACAATCTTGATCGTGTTCTCAAGCCTGGCGACAAGACGTTCCATTGCTATGGAGTCTTTGACCGTCAGGTCGAGGTCCGTAACCCGGATAACCTCTTCCAGGTTCGGCCGGCTGACTAATGTCCGCTGCATGACGGCCAACTCACGGGCGGTGTCCGTCTCGACCGCAAGCCCCCTGAGGAGGGGTTTCAGCAGGCTGTTGGTGTCAACGTAAATCCGGGCGCTCGAGGTGTATTTATCGGGAATGACGGCGACTGTGATCCAACCGACCGCGCAAACCAACCATGCCACCACGAGCACAAGCCAGCGGCGTCGCCAAAGCATTGGAATATAAGACAATAATTGAGAGTAAAGTTCATGCATGGGGTGATAATTCTAACTGTCGATCCTGGCAACGGAATGCGGGCAATGGGAACGCTGTCCGCATACGGCACCGAAATATGGCAACAAAATGGGCAGACAAGAAACAATACCGGCCACATTCGCGGCCGATACCTAACTTTGCACTAAAGTCGTGTCTCATTCGTTAACATCAAGCTGGCCCGCCCGGAAAACTGACAAGACAGGCTGTCCAACCGGTTTGTTTTCCGCGACTCCCAACCCGATACGGGAACATTTGTTGAGCGCCCGTTCGAAAGTCAAGCTCCAAGCGCATGTCTCGCACGTTTGATAAATTTTTGAAAATTCTCCTTTGACTGCATTGGAGCCTATTATGATTGCATAGCGATTGTATTTTCAAACATGCGTTGCTTCCGGCGCCGCCTGCGGATGGCGCCACAAAATCCTGGGTCCGCAACCGACTTTACACCGGACCCCGCTTCGAGTGATGTGCGGACAGGCATCTATTGCTTGAATCGAGGTTGTGTAGGATACTGCGGTGGGTAACAGAATGTGAGGTCATACCGTGTGCTTTCTTAATTTCAATTTTGCTCGTTTATCGTTCTTTGTGGTCGGGCTATTGGGCTTAACGGTCGCGGGCTGCGGTGGTCTACCGGATGCTCCGGCGGAAGCCCCCGCATCGGTTCCCGGATCGACAAAATATATCATCGGCCCGCATGACTCGCTGCAGATATTCGTCTGGCGGAATCCCGAGCTGTCGACGACGGTCCCGGTGCGACCCGATGGCCTTATTTCGGTGCCGCTGATCGAGGACTTGCAGGCAGCCGGCAAGACCCCCACCGAGTTGGCACGCGATGTCGAGAAAGTCCTGGCCAAATACGTACAAAGCCCCATCGTTACGATTATCGTGACCGGCTTTGTCGGCCCCTTCAGCCAGCAGGTAAGGGTCGTCGGGGAAGCATCTCAACCGCAGGCTATTCCCTACCGCGAAAACATGACCATTCTCGACCTGATGATCGCGGTCGGGGGGTTGACCGAATTCGCGGCCGGCAACCGGGCGGTGATCGTCAGAACGTCGGACGGCAAGCAGGACTCGCTACGGGTGCGCCTGGATGACCTGCTGAAGGACGGTGATGTGACGGCAAACGTTGCCATCATACCCGGCGACGTCTTGATCGTGCCGCAAAGCTGGTTCTAACGGATCGCCGCTAATTTCACCGGCATCGCAAGCGGATTTGACGACCATCCGATAGTATCGGCGTGCCCGACATCGATGGGGCCATATGGACGATTGTCTATCGCCATCATCGCGGGCACGTAGACGCTCCAGGGTTATCATCGTCATCGACCGAAGTTGATAGGTGCGCCCTCAGCGATCAACAAATCCACGGGGGATTGGGCGAGTGTCGCTTTGTTAAGCCGCTGCGCAGACTCGAGTTCGGTACACATGGTTGTCTTCGATGTCCTGTACACGGAGGCCATATCCAGTCGACCCCTTTAAGCATTGAGACGACATGACCATGATTTAGCCCTGCGGAATCACATGATTTGTGCTAAACAAAACCAGTTTTGGCAGGGGTTCTTAACCATTTGTCGCGTATCGTCGTGCGGGCCGATGGCGAACAACTGTAATGATGCATGCCAGCTTGATTGATTCATCGAATATGTTCTGCGCATGAAATTCAATTGTCAAAACAACAGTCCAGACACGGTCGGACTGCTGGTCGCCACGACCACGCTTCTCTGCGGGAGCTTGTGGGTATCACCGGTATTGGCGGGGCAATGGGATATTTCGCCACGTGTGGCCGTCGAGGAAAGTTATACGGATAACGTGTTCGGTGACGCGGATGCGAAATCAGACTTCTTCACGAAAACCAGCGCCGGCATTGGCGTCGTCGGCGACGGAAACCGGGTCGACCTCACTCTTGGCTATGACATTTCCAGAGATTTCTATGTCAAGCACAGTGAACTCGATGATTTTCAACACAACATGCTGGGATCGGGCAAAGTCGAATTATGGGAAGATCATATCTTCCTGGATGCCAGTGCCGCGATTAGCCAGGAACTCCTGAGCCGCAACAGCGGGTCCAGGTCGGCCACAGACCGCTCCCTCAACAATAATCAGACCCAGGTTTTGAATTACAGCATCAGCCCGTCCTTCGTTCACGGGAACGATGGCTGGGCCGACTCGGTTCTCAGTTACCGCATCAGTCAGGTGAGAAATTTCAACACCGACCAGGGCACGGGTTCGGATGCCGCGAATAACAGCACGACATACGAAATCAATTCATTTCTGGAAAGCGGCCGGCGTTTCACCCAGTTTCTTTGGAAGCTGTCCGGCACGACGTCGATCACGCGGGAGGACGACGGCGAGGATTCCAGGGAGCAGAATACCGAACTGTCCGGCGAATACGTCGTCAACCGCCATGTTTCGATACTTGGCAGGGTCGGTTACGAGGAGAGGGAGGATTCCGGTTTTGATGACGACGAAAATACCGGAATCACATGGCGGGGCGGCGTGCGGGTGCAGCCGGGACCACGGACCACGGCACGCCTGGAATACGGACACCGATTTGGGGGCGGCACCTTGTCGGGTGATTTGACCTACAAGGTCGGGCCCCGGACTACGCTTACCGCCACCTACGAAGAAGACATCGAGACACAACAGCAATCACAGAATTCCAACCTCGTTAACGTTTTGCGCTTGCCCGATGGCACGTTGGTCGACCGGAACACTGGTTTGCCTGCTGACCCTAACGATCCCAGGTTCAATTTCGACGACGACTCGTTCAAAAGCCAAAGCTTTTCCCTTGGCCTCAGTGGCACGCGGGGGCGGAATACTTTCAACGTCTCGGGCTTCCATGAGACCCGTGAATTTGGCACCGGGGGCAGGACTGAAACCAATTGGGGCCTCGGTGCAAGCCTCAATCGGCGACTTTCCCCTTCGATGAGCGCCGGCGTGGCGGCAAATTTCTCCAATGATTCAGGTGGCGGCACGTCGGGCGGCGGAGAAGAACAAACATTGGATGCAAATGCTTTCGTTGGGTACAACTTCAGTCAGACCCTCACGGGTTCGTTGAATTACAACTTCTCCAATACCAATGAGGAAGGCAAGAATAACGACATTACCGAAAATATCGTTTCCGTCAGTTTGAACAAATCGTTCTAGATCTGGGCCTATCATGTACGCCGAATTTTACGGTTTAACGGGGCAGCCGTTTCAGCTGACGCCCGATCCTCGTTTCTTTTTCGCCAGCAGCGGACACGCGCGGGCGATGGCGCACCTGACCTATGGCGTGCACCAGGGCGAGGGGTTCATCGTCATCACCGGCGACGTCGGCGCTGGGAAGACGACCCTGGTCGGGCATCTGCTGTCGACGCTCGACAAATCACGGTTCGTCGCCGCCAATGTGGTGACGACGCAACTGGGGCCGGCCGCGGTTTTGCGCATGGTCGCCTCGGCCTTCGATATCGAACATCAGGGCACGGAAAAAGCCACCCTGCTGCGGCGCATCGAGTCCTTCCTGGTGGGCAACCAGGCCGAGGGCCGGCGCTGCCTGCTGATGATCGACGAAGCACAGAACCTCTCGCCCCAGGCCCTGGAGGAGTTGCGCATGCTGTCCAATTTCCAGGCCAACGGTCAGGCGCCCCTGCAGAGTTTCCTTCTCGGCCAGCCCCAGTTCCGGCGCACCCTCGCGAGCCGGGACCTGGACCAGCTTCGCCAGCGGATCCTGGCGTCGTACCATCTGGGGCCGATGACCGCCGAGGAGACGGGCGAGTACATCAAGCACCGCCTGGGCGCCGTTGCCTGGCACAACGACCCGGAGATCCCCGATGACGCCTTTCAGGAGATCTTCAGGCACACCGGCGGCATTCCGCGACGGATCAACGTTCTCTGCTCACGGCTTCTGCTCTTCGGCTTCCTCGAGGAACAACATCGTCTCGACCGCGACGTCGTCAAACAGGTGGCCGAAGACCTGAACCAGGAAACCGAGCAGGTTCTCGACCACAGCGAACCGGCGAGCGACCAGCAACGATCCGCGCCGGTGCGCGTTCCGCGGCACAAGAACGGCGAAATCGACACCCTGCGGCGCCGGGTCGAAGTGGTCGAGGGCCAGGTGCAGTCGGTCCGAAGAGCCCTGCAGTTCACCATCGACTACCTGGACGCCGGAGGCACCGACCTCAAGAAGGCAACCGGCCAATGAGGGCGGCCCCTCGGCCGACGCGATGACTTTCCGAACCAAGGAATTCTCCCCGGCAATGCGGGACGCCCGGGTCGTCAACGCCATGTCGGTGGACGTCGAGGACTATTTCCAGGTCCAGGCCTTCGCCGACCAGGTCGAGCAACGGGACTGGCAAGGACACGAACACCGGGTCGAGCGCAATATCGAACGGGTCCTGCAGCTGTTCGACGATTTTTCGGTCAAGGGGACGTTCTTCACCCTCGGCTGGGTCGGGCA
>JAJFIG010000400.1 GCA_021775195.1 Rhodospirillales bacterium
TGCCGGCAAGATCATCGAGACCGGCACCGCCCAACAGGTCTATCACAACCCCAGCCATCCCTATACCCTTGCCCTGCTGCGCTCGATCCCGCGCATGGACCAGCCGCGCAAGGCCAAGCTCGATCCCGTCGAGGGCCAGCCTCCCGATCTGACAGCCCTCGACGACGGATGCGCCTTCCGTGTCCGCTGCCGCTATGCCGTGGACCGATGCACCGAGGAGATTCCGCCGCTCGGACCCGTCGGCGGCGGGCAAATGTCCGCCTGTTGGCGCAAGGACGACCTTGGCGGACCGCTGAAGGAGGTTTCATGAGCGCCGAAAGCGCCGCCGCAGCAGCGGGTGCCGGGATTAGAACCGACGCCGCCATGGGCGAGGTCCTGGTCGACGTCAGGAACCTGGTGATGCACTTTCCCATCAACGAGGGCATCGTCATCCAAAAAGCGACCGCCCACGTCAAGGCAGTGGACGGTGTCAGCTTCACGATCAAGAAGGGCGAGACCCTTGGTCTGGTGGGCGAGTCGGGCTGCGGCAAGACCACCACGGGCCGCTGCATCCTGCAGCTTGAAAAGGCCACCTCGGGCGAGATCGTCTTTGAGGGGCAGGATATCAACAAGCTCGATCAGCGTAACCTGATTCCGGTTCGCCAGAAGATCCAGATCATTTTCCAGGACCCTTACAGTTCGCTCAATCCCCGCATGAAGATCGGTGACATCATCGGCGAGCCCATGCGGGTTCATAAAATTCTCACTGATGCGAAGGAACGCCAGGCCCGGGTCAGCGAGCTTCTCTCGGTCTGCGGGCTCGATCCCAGGTTTGCCGACCGGTATCCCCACGAGATGAGCGGCGGGCAGCGCCAGCGGGTCGGCATCGCCCGGGCGCTCGCCATGAACCCCGAATTCATCATCTGCGACGAAGCGGTTTCGGCCCTCGACGTGTCCATCCAGGCCCAGGTCATCAACCTGCTGGAGGATCTGCGCGATGAATTCGGCCTTACGTACCTGTTCATCGCCCATGATTTGAGCGTCGTCCGCCACATCTGCCACCGGGTTGCGGTCATGTATCTGGGCAAGATGGTTGAGTTGGCGGATTGTGACGAGCTTTACGACCACCCCATACACCCGTACACTCAGTTGTTGCTTTCCGCCGTCCCGATCCCCGATCCGGCGGTGGAGGCACAACGCGAGCACCAAATCGTCAAGGGGGAGGTGCCTAGTCCGATCAATCCGCCGAGCGGTTGCGTGTTCCACCCCAGGTGTCCCCTGGCCGTGGATAGCTGCAGCAAGGAGATTCCCGAGTTTCGGGAAATTCGCCCGGGCCACTGGGTGGCCTGTCCGCAGGTCTGAACACGACACTAGGGGCTTGGGGCGAATGTCCTCGGGTGGACCTGCAAAGAGTTCTAAAAACACAGGGAGGAACGACTCGTTATGAAAAATGTCTTTTCAAAACTGGCGATCTCGACCGTGGTGGGGGCTGCCCTCACCCTGGGCGTGGTCGCACCGACGGAGGCCGCGCGCGTAGTCAAGAAGGGCGGCATCCTGAATTTTGTGGTCGGGTCCAAGATCCCGTCCTATGACCTTCACCGCGAGACCACTTTCGGGGTGATCCATCCGATCCGGCCGTTCTACAGCCTGCTGATCCGGGTCAACCCCAACAACCCGTCCTCGCCGACCGACTTCGTCTGCGACCTTTGTGTCGGTGCGGTTCCTAAGGGCGAGAAGGGTTTCACCGAGTTCACCTTCAATATCCGCAAGGGCGTGAAGTTCCATGACGGCACGCCGCTGACGGCGCACGACATCGTCGCCACCTACAACAAGATCATCTT
Source organism: Rhodospirillales bacterium (assembly GCA_021775195.1). Lineage (GTDB taxonomy): Bacteria > Pseudomonadota > Alphaproteobacteria > Rhodospirillales > 2-02-FULL-58-16 > JAJFIG01. The sequence goes on from JAJFIG010000400.1 coordinate 1,821, forward strand.
TCCGCCGGAAGGCGTTCCCAGTTCGCGCAAGGCCTTCTTCAAGATGGTGGAATCGGTCAAGGCGACCGACGACTTTACCGCCGTCTTCAAGCTGAAGTTCCCGTCGGGTGCCTTCATTCCCGCCGTAGCCACGCCCTTCAACATCGTCGTCTCCAAGAAGGACCTGGATACCCACGGCTACAATTGGCACAAGAAGAACATCAACGGCACCGGTGCCTTCACGTTCGTGCAGCACCAGCCGGGCTCCTTCGTCGAGGGCAAGAAGTACGCCAACTACCACATTGCTGGTAAGCCCTATCTCGACGGCTACAAGGCCATTGCCGCTCCCAAGATGGCGGTCCGCCTTCAGGCCATTCGCGGCGACCGCGCGGCCATCGAATTCCGCGGTTTCCCGCCCAAGGCCCGCGACGACCTGGTCAAGGCCCTTGGCGACAAGATCACGGTCCAGGAAAGCGACTGGAACTGCGTCCTGATGTTCACGCCGAACCAGAAACGCAAGCCCTTCGACGATCCACGCGTGCGCAAGGCACTTTCCCTTGCCGTGGACCGCTGGGGCGGATCCAAGTACCTGTCCCGGATCGCCATCGTGAAGACGGTCGGCGGCGTGGTCTTCCCCAACCATCCGTTGGCGGCGACCAAGGAAGAGCTGATGAAGCTCGACGGCTACGGCCCGGACATCGAGAAGAACCGTGCCAAGGCCCGTGCCCTGCTTAAGGAAGCCGGGCAGGAGAACCTTGCTGTCGACTTCTCCAACCGCGGCGTCGACCAGCCCTACAAGGTGGTCGGTACCTGGCTCATCGACCAGTGGAAGAAGGTCGGCATCAAGGCCACGCAGCGCGTCCAGCCGTCCGGTCCCTTCTACGCTTCGCTGCGCAAGAAGAAGGACTTCGACGTCTCCATCGACTTCAACTGCCAGTCCGTGATCAATCCGATCGCCGACATCACCAAGTTCCTCGGCAGCGCCGGCAACAACTACGGCTCCTACGAGGATCCGGAGCTCGAGGCCATTTACGACAAGCTGCTTCGTGAAGGCAGTGAAGCTGGACAGCGCAAGCTGGTTCGCCAGTTCGAGACACGGGCCCTCAGCGATCAGGCCCACATGGGCATCACGCTCTGGTGGTACAAGATCAACCCACACCGTTCCTACGTGAAGGGGTGGAAGATCGCGCCCAGCCACTATCTGAACCAGGCTCTCGACCAGGTCTGGTTGGACAAGTAGTAATCGTCTGACGTTAGCAACGGACTCCCGCCCGCCGCGGTAATCGCGGCGGGCGGGACGCCCAACGGAAGCAGCACGTGTATCAATATATTGCAAAACGTCTGTTATTGATGATCCCGACCCTTATCGGGGCGGCGATCCTCGTTTTTTTCCTTTTGCGTCTCATTCCCGGGGACGTCTGCGAACTCCGTTTGGCGGGCACGGGTCTCTATGCCGACCCGGCCCAGATCGACCTTTGCCGCACGAACCTGGGACTGAACGATCCCGTGATCGTGCAGTTTTTCAAATTTCTGTTTGGGTTCGTAATCTTCGACCTCGGCGATTCCATGTGGACGGGCCAGCCGATCACCTACGAGATCGGCCTCCGTTTCCAGCTTTCCCTGCAGGTCGCGATCATGGCGACAGTGGTTGCCATCGGGATTTCCATTCCCCTGGGCGCCATTTCCGCCATCAAGCAGGACACCTGGATCGACTACGTCGTCCGGGCCTTCAGCATCGCCGGCATCGCCATGCCGTCCTTCTGGCTCGGCATCCTGATCATCCTGGGGCTGTTGATTCTTACCCAGGCCTGGTTTGGTACGCCGTGGATGCCACCCATCGATTACGTTGCTCCGTGGGACGATCCCTGGCGCAACTTGACCCAACTCATTTGGCCGGCGGTGGCCACCGGTTACCGCTATTCGGCGGTGGCGACCCGCATGACCCGCTCGGCGCTGCTCGAAGTGCTCCGCGAGGACTACATCCGCACCGCCCGCGCCAAGGGGTTGCTTGAGAAGGTCATCATCAACCGCCATGCCTTGAAAAACTCCATGCTGCCCGTGGTGACGGTCATCGGCATCGAGTTCGCTTTCCTCATGGGCGGCCTTGTGGTCACCGAGCAGGTCTTTAACCTCAACGGCCTCGGCAAGCTGTTCGTCGAATCCGTCCTGAACAATGATTACGCCCTGACCCAGGCGCTGGTCATGGTCGTGGTGACGGTGTTCGTCTTCACCAACTTCATCGTCGATCTTTTTTACGCGTGGCTGGATCCGCGCATCCGGTACAGTTAAGGGGCGCGCGTCATGGCAGTACCCTCCGAAGTCCAGGTCGAATCCGTTATCGAGGATCTGTCCGACAAGAAATCGTGGCACCTGGTCGCCATCGACTTGATGCGCCGCCAGCCCCTGGGCGCGGCAGGGGCGCTCGTCGTTCTTGCCATGATCGTCATGGCGATCTTCGCCGATGTCATCACCCCTTACGACCCGGAGGCCAACTCCTTCGAGCACATGCTGACGCCGCCCGGCGCGGATTTTTGGCTCGGCACGGACCAGTTCGGCCGCGACCTCATGACCCGCATCGTTTACGGCGCCCGGACCGCCCTGTTCGTCGGCTTCGTCTCCTCCTTCATCGGCGCCTTCACCGGACTGGTGCTGGGGGTCGGCAGCGCCTATTTCGGCGGCAGGGTCGATCTGATCTTCCAGCGCGTCATGGATATTTTCATGGCCTTCCCGCTGATCATCATGGCCCTGGCCGTGGTCTCCATCTTCGGCACCGGCGTCCAGAACGTGATCATCGCCATCACCATCCCGTTCATCCCCCGCTGCGCCCGCGTCGTCCGCTCCAACGCTCTCGCCATCCGCGAAATCCCTTATGTCGACGCGGCCCGCGCGCTGGGCTTCAGCCACGCCCGCATCATCCTGCGCCACATGGTGCCCAACGTCATGGCGCCGTTCCTGATCATGATCACCGCCTTCGTCGGCCAGGCGATCCTGCTCGAGGCGTCGTTGTCCTACCTCGGCCTCGGCGTCCAGGAGCCGACGCCGGCCTGGGGCCTGATGCTTCAGGGCGGCGCCGAGGAATACGCCGAGAGCGCCCCCTGGGTCGCCGTCTGGCCGGGCGTGGCCATCAGTCTCGCGGTGTTCGGATTCAACCTCTTCGGCGA
>JAJFIG010000005.1 GCA_021775195.1 Rhodospirillales bacterium
GGACGCGAGACCGGCGAGGACCTATGCCTAGTTCCGACCGTTCATAAGATCAACGGTCTCGGCCAAAAAGTTGGCGAGGAGGATGGGGTGATGGTCGCCCAAGGGGTTTTGGGTCTCGGCGGCGGCGATGAAGTCGGCGGAGACCAGGCGGGTGCCCTGGTGAATGAGCTGGTAGAAGGCGTGCTGGCCGTTGGTGCCGGGCTCGCCGAAGAGGACGGGTCCGGTGGCATAGTCGACGGCGCGGCCGTCCCGGGTGACGCCCTTGCCGTTGCTTTCCATGTCGGCCTGCTGGAGGTAGGCGGGCAGGCGGCGGAGGTACTGATCATAAGGCAGCACGGCGTGGGCGTCGGCGCCGAGGAAGTTGCCGTTCCAGATGCCGATCAGCGCCAAGACCACCGGCATGTTGGCCTCCAGCGGGGCCTCGGCGAAATGACGGTCCATGGCGTGGGCGCCGGCGAGGAGGTCCTCGAAGTGGTCCATGCCGACGGCGATGGCGATGGGCAGGCCGATGGCCGACCACAGGGAATAGCGCCCGCCGACCCAGTCCCAGAACCCGAACATGTTGGCGGGGTCGATGCCGAAGGCGGCGACGGCCTCGGTGTTGGTGGACAGCGCCGCGAAATGGCGGGCGACGGCGGCCTCGCCGAGGGCATCGACGAGCCAGGCGCGGGCGGTGGCGGCGTTGGTCAGGGTCTCATGGGTGGTGAAGGTCTTGGAGGCGACGAGGACGAGGGTGGTTTCGGGATCCAAGCCCTTGAGGGTCTCGGCGATGTGGGTGCCGTCGACGTTGGAGACGAAATGGACGGCGAGCCCGGGCCGCTGATAAGGCGTCAGGGCCTCGCAAACCATGGCCGGGCCGAGGTCGGAGCCGCCGATGCCGATGTTGATCACGTCGGTGACGGGCCTGCCGGTGTGGCCGGTCCAGGCGCCGGAGCGGACGGCATCGGAAAATTCGCGCATGTGGTCGAGGACGGCTTTGACGCCGGGCATCACATCCTCGCCGTCGACGAGGACGGGGGTGCCGGAACGGTCGCGCAGCGCGACGTGGAGGACGGCGCGGTCCTCGGTGGTGTTGATAGGCTCGCCGGCGAACATGCGGGCGCGCCGGTCCTCGACCCCGGCCTCACGGGCGAGGTTGGCGAGCAGGGCCATGGTTTCGGCGGTGACCGGGTTCTTGGAAAAATCGACGAGCATGTCGCCGAGGGTGAGGGAAAAGCGGGCGAAACGCCCGGGGTCGGCGGCGAAGAGGTCGCGCATGTGGACGCCGGCGAGGGCCTTGCCGTGGGCCTCGAGGGCCTTCCAGGCCTTGGATTGGGTCAGAGACGGCATCGTCGGGCATCCGCCGGGGTCAGGGTTGGGGCGAGACTAGCAGACAAGGCGAAATCCAGCCAGCCCGGGAGGACACAATCGGCGGCTCCGGACTCCCACGTGGACGGGAATGCTCGTATAATTATTGGAAGTTAATCCACCACCTCCGATTTGACTTTATCGGGGGCCGTGATGAAGGCGTGCCGGCCATGTGGAAACGAGGCGGACGGTGGCTCGGAGTGGCGCTGATCGCCCTTCTGGCCCCGGTCGGGGCGGCGCTTGGGCAGGGCCCGGGTGATGGCGTCCACGACCTGGAACAGGGCAACGACGAGTTTTGCGTCTACTGCCACGCCGAGTCATCGGACCCGGACCCGGGCCCGGTGTCGTGGAATCCCGAACAGAACGCCGGTGCCTATACCCTGTACCGCAGCGCGACGCTGGACATGACCGTTGCCGGCGCGCCCCAGGGAATGTCGCTGGTCTGCCTCTCGTGCCATGACGGGACCGGTACCGGCGGCCATGGGAGGGGCCGTTCCGGCCCGGTCACCGACCTTTCGTCCCACCACCCGATCTCGGTCACCTACGATCCGGGCCGGGACCGGAACTTCGCCGACGCCAGCGGCGGGCAGGTCGGCACCCTGCCCCTTTACGGGGATGGGAACGACCAGCTCGAATGCGCCACCTGCCACCATCCCCACGACAACAGCCTGGGCGCGTACCTGCGCCTGGCCAACCAGCGCGATGCGCTGTGCCTGACCTGTCACAGGATGTGAGGCTGGGGGCCACGGAGTGACGGACGGAGGAAGACATCATGAAGTGCGTCATCTGCGCCACCGGTGAAACGCAGCCCGGAAAGGCGACCGTGACCCTGGAACGGGACGGTGTGATCCTGGTCGTCAGAGGCGTGCCGGCAAGGGTCTGCGCGAATTGTGGTGAGGAATACCTGGAGGAAACCGAAACGGAGCATCTCCTGAAATCGGCGGAAGAGGCGGCGCGAACGGGGGTCAAGGTCGACGTCCGCGACTACGTCGCGGCGTGAGCCCCGGCAAGCCAGCCAAACCCTTCAGAGGGCCGATCGGTAATCAGGGGACGGAAGACGCTAACGGTCTTGGTCTCCTCGCCAGCAAGGAAGGTGGTGGTGCCGGAATTCTCTGTATAAACCCCCGGCGCCGGGCGCCAATCAAGTATCGCCCCCGCATTATCCATTTGGCAGTTGTTATAATTTTTCCTTCACCTTTTTTAATTTTTCTATCATAGCTTCTTCATCATACAGGTAATCACCGCCTCCGGGACGATATGAAGCCAGCATATCAATAGCATCTATCATAAAATCGTCTTCTGGAAATGCATCGCCAATAGCTGCCTCGATTTCCTTAGCAATTTGGATGGAAATATCTTCTCTGCTGATAAACCGATCTATTAACATTATTAGGTTTTTTTTGTTCAAGCTTTTTGTCCTCATTTGGAATTCGGGGGACGCGGAATTCGGGGAACGCGATACTTAATCCCCTTTGGCCTCCGGCTCGGCTTTCCCTTTGGGAATGCCGGCGAGACTACCAAACAAGCCAAATTCCAACCACCCCCGCAAGCGGCGGAGACCGCCTTACTCGGTGCTGGCAAGTCCCTCGGGTTCGCCGACGACGACGACGGCGAGGGCGTCGGGGTCGAGGAGGCGGCGGGCGAGGCGGTTGGCGGCGTCCAGGGTCACGGCCTCGATGTAGCCGTTGCGGCGGTCCAGGTAATCGATGCCGAGGTCCTCGAGCTGCATGCCGACGAGCATGGAGGCGATGCGCTCGCTGGAGGAAAATCGTAAGGGGAAGGAGCCCGTCAGGAAGGTCTTGGCGTCGGTGAGTTCCTTCTCGCTGACCCCCTTGGCGGCGAGGCGGCGCCATTGGTCGCGGATGACCTTGACGGTCTCGGCGGCGCGGGCGTTGGCGGTCCCGGCACCGGCGAGGAGCAGGGCCGAGTGGTCGAGGGGGTAGAGGTAGCTGTAGACCGAGTAGGCGAGGCCGCGCTTTTCGCGCACCTGATCGTAAAGCCGGGAGGTAAATCCGCCGCCGCCGAGGACGTGGTTGAGGACGTAGGCGGTGTAGAAGTCGGGGTCCTTGCGCTTGATGCCGGGCTGGCCGAAGACGATGGCGCTCTGGGGGACGGCCTTGCGGACGACGATGGT
>JAJFIG010000041.1 GCA_021775195.1 Rhodospirillales bacterium
TCGCCCGGGATTGGGAATTGGACTCTACTTGTCCCTGCCCACGGAACCCCCGCTCTGGCTCGGTTTGGCCGCCCTGGCGACCTTGGCGGCCCTGGCTTATCTGGGGCGGCGGCGGCCCGTCCTGATCACCGCAGCCCTTGGGATCATCGCCCTTTGTGCCGGGTTTTCCATCTCCCAATGGCGGACCGCCGCCGTTGCCGCCCCGGTTCTGGACCGGCCCATCGGTCCAACCGGCGTCGGCGGGCGCATCCTCACCGTGGAGACCTATCCCGAAGGCAGCCGGATTACCCTGGAACGGCCGAGAATAAGCCGACTCGCCCCCAACCTGACCCCGCACAAGGTGCGCCTGCGCCTCCAGGGCGAACAGCCCGCCCTTGTCCCCGGCGACTGGGTCCATCTTCGGGCCAAACTGTCGCCACCGCCACCGCCGGCAACGCCCGGGGCCTTCGATTTCCAGCGCCAGTCCTACTTTCGCGGGCTCGGCGCCGTCGGATTTGCGTTCGGGAAAGCAACGGTTACCGCGTCCGGTGCAAGAACGGACACGGAAACCCTGGGACTGCGCCTTGAACGGCTGCGCCAGGACATCGTCAACCGGGTAGGGGCTTCGCTTCCCGGCCCGTCCGGAAGCGTCGCCGCGGCCCTGATAACCGGGATCCGGAGCGCCATCCCGCCGGATATCATGACCGCCGTCCGGGACGCGGGACTGGCCCATTTGCTGGCGATTTCCGGACTTCACATCGGATTGGTGGCGGGGATCCTGTTTTTCGGCCTCCGTGGCGTCCTGGCCCTGGTACCGGCCCTGGCACTTCGCTATCCGATAAAGAAGTGGGCGGCGGCGGTGGCCATTGCCGGCGCCCTCGTCTACGCCCTGATCGCCGGATCGACCGTCCCCACGCAAAGGGCCTTCCTGATGATCGGATTGGTGCTGACGGCCGTATTGTTCGACCGCAGGGGTCTTTCCATGCGCATGGTCGCCTGGGCCGCGGTCATAATCCTGATCCTTCAGCCCGAAAGCATGTTGGGGGCCAGTTTCCAGCTTTCCTTCGCCGCCGTTACCGCCCTTGTCGCAACCTACGAAGTGCTTCGCGACCGGCGCCGGTTCGACCACAAGGAGCAGCCCGCCTGGCAACGCCGGGTCCTGCTATATCTGGGGGGAGTGGCGTTGACGACCCTGATCGCCGGCATGGCGACGGCGCCGTTCGCGGTATTCCATTTCAACCGTTTTGCCGCCTACGGACTGGCCGCCAATCTGGTCGCGGTGCCCGTGACCGCCCTCTGGATCATGCCCTGGGCCGTCGGCGCGATGCTCCTCATGCCCTTCGGTCTCGAGGGAATTGCCCTTTTGCCCATGGGGTGGGGAATCGAAATCGTTGTCGAGGTTGCGAAAAGCATATCGGCCTGGCCCGGGGCGGTCAGTCTGGTACCGGCAATGCCGGTCTGGGGGCTGGTGGCTGTGACCATGGGTGGGCTTTGGCTTTGTCTCTGGCGCCGCCGATGGCGATTTATCGGACTGACGGGCATCGCCGGCGGCATGGCCAGCCTCCTCGTCATCCAGACCCCGGACGTCCTGGTCGACGGCGGCGGCAGGTTACTGGCCGTACGCACGGCCCAATCAACGCTATCCCTGTCCTCGCTACGAACCGCCCGCTTCAATCGTCAGGTTTGGCTGCGCCGGGACGGTCAACGGGAAAACCCTATGCCATGGCCCATCGTCGGCCCTAGCCCCGACAACCGGATGACCTGCGACCTCACCGGCTGCATTTACCGCGCCAAAGGACAGGTTGTGGCCCTGGTTCGCCAGCCCGAGGCCCTGGTCGAGGACTGCTGGATCGCCAGCGTTGTCATCAGCGTCGTTCCCGTGCGCGCGCGCTGTCCAACGGCGCACACGGTGATCGACCGCTTCGACCTTTGGCGCGATGGTGCCCATGCCCTCTGGCTGAGCGACGGGGGCGTACGGGTGGAAAGCGTAAACCGGAGCCGTGGAAACCGCCCCTGGGTGGTCCGCCCGCGTCCGCGCGAGGCAAAAACCGAAACCCGATCGCCGGGAACCTGAGAGTCCGTCGGGGAATTAATACCAACCTGCACAGTCACCCAGCCGATGGGAAGCAAGGCGTAGATGGCCGGGTCAAGCCCGGCCATGACTATATTTTGTTGCAGGTTGGCGTCATGCGCCGGCACGCCGGCCGGACATTCAGTATTTGCGCACGAGGCCCACCAGGCAGCCCTGGAGCTTGACCCGGTCGGGGCCGAAGATTCGGGTCTCATAGGCGACGTTCGCCGGCTCGAGCGCGATGGAGTCGCCTTTCCGGCGCAGCCGTTTGAGCGTCACCTCGGTGTTGTCGACCAGGGCGACGACAATCGATCCGTTTTCGGCCGTCTCGGAGCGACGGATGATCACCGTATCGCCATCGAGAATTCCCGCATCGACCATGGAATCACCATCCACATCAAGGGCATAGTGTTCGCCCTTGCCAAGCATGCTGGCCGGAATACTGACTGAATTGGAGTGATCCCTGAGGGCTTCGATCGGCGTGCCCGCGGCAATCCGCCCCCACAAGGGCAACTGGACGGCCTCGCTCTCCGCCGCCGCCGGCGCGCCCGAGAGTTTGAAATCACCTTGGATGACGTTGGGCGAGAAACCGGCGGGAGCTGCCTTTTCATTTGCCTCGACGGGGAGGCTCGCCATGTTTTCAGGCAGGCGCAGGACTTCCAGGGCGCGGGCGCGATGGGGCAGGCGACGAATGAACCCTCGTTCCTCCAGACCCGTAATCAGGCGATGGATACCGGACTTCGAGCGCAGCCCCAATGCATCCTTCATTTCATCGAATGACGGTGAGACACCCGCCTCTTTCAGCCGTTGATCGATGAATACCAGAAGTTCGTACTGCTTCCTGGTGAGCATGTGTTTCCCCTCGCTGTATTCCGCCGCCATGCCGGCGAAAATGTCTCTCAATCGCCGCGAAACTGAAAGCCGGAGCCGGTAGCATGGAACCCCTGGTGCCAACCCATCGGGAACCGGCACCATATATAGAACAAAATATAAACGTCTCTTGCAATGTTCTAGTTTAGTTCTCCGTAGCCGTCAAGCGCTGATTTCGGTTTTCGGGCCGGAATTGTGGCGATTCAGGAGGTCGTAGGAGTAGGAGACTCTTGGCCCGCGCCAGCCAATCAGGTGGTGATCGTTCCCTCGCGCAGTGGCACGATTTCCACCTGCTCGCCGGCCTTGATCGCCGGCGCGTGGGGCGGGCGGACGATCAGGCAGTCGGCCTGGGCCAGGCGCGCCATCATGGCGCTATCCTGCTGATCGAAGGGGGTCGCCACCCGGGACCCGTCCGGCCCGGCGCCCAGGGTCGCGCGAAGATAAACCTGGCGGCGGCCGTTTGCCCCCAGGTCGCAGCCGAGCCGTGCCGCCGGCGTTTCCCGGTCGCCAAGGCGAACGCCGAGCATGACCTCCATCGCGGCCTTGAGGAATATCGCCGTCGTGACCCCGGCGGAAACCGGATTGCCCGGCAGGCCAAGCACCGGAACCTTGCCAAGTTGGCCGAATATCAGCGGTTTTCCCGGCTGCATGGCGACCTTGTAGAAGGTCAGCTGCAAGCCTTCCTCGCCCAGCACCTTGCGCACCAGGTCGTAATCGCCCACCGAGGCGCCACCGATGGTGACCAGGAGATCGGCCCCGCTCGCCCCGGCCAGCAGCCGTTGCAGGGAGTCCTCGTCGTCGCCGGCGATCCCCAGGTTGGTGGGCTCGCCGCCCATGGCCTGGACGTAGGCGCCGAGGGCGAGGCTGTTGGAACTGACGATCTGTTCGGCTTTCAGCGGGTCGCCGGGGAGGACGACCTCGTCGCCCGTCGCCAGAAAGGCCACCCGCGGCCGCCGGCGCACCTTCAGCCAGGGAACGTTCATCGCCGCCGCCAGCCCGATGTCCCGGGCGGTCAGCACCTGACCCGCATGCAGCAGCACCTTGCCAGCGCTGAAATCAAGGCCCGCCGGCCGGATGAAGTGGCCGGCGCCGACGCTCTGATGGAAAACCACGGTGTTGTCGGTGGCTTCGGTATCTTCCTGCATCACCACCGCGTCGGCGCCCGCCGGCACCGGCGCCCCGGTGAAGATACGCGCGCACTGGCCGGCGCCGACGGTCCCGGAAAACCCCTTGCCCGCCGCCGATTCACCGATTTGCTCGAGGGTCACGGGGACCTCCGCCACATCCTCGGCGCGAACCGCGTAGCCGTCCATGGCCGAAACCGCCACCGGCGGGTGGGTGACCCTGGACGCGATGTCCTCGGCCAGCACGCGCCCCAGCCCGTCGACCAGGCTGACCTGCTCGTCGGTCAGGAGGCCGACC
>JAJFIG010000401.1 GCA_021775195.1 Rhodospirillales bacterium
CCTGGCCATGTACCGGGCGAAGGACCGCGGACCCAACGTCTACAAGTTCTTCACGTCTAAAATGGATGCGCGGGCGCTGGAGCGCCTGCGCCTGGAGGGCGACCTGCGCCGTGCATTTGAAGACGATGCGTTGGAGGTCTATTACCAGCCGGTCATCGACCTGGGCTCAGGGCAGATTGCCGGAGCCGAAGCGCTTCTGCGCTGGAACCACCCGGCACGGGGCATCGTGCCGCCGGAGGAGTTCGTTCCGTTGGCCGAGGAGACCGGGCTCATCGTGCCCATCGGCGCGTGGGTTCTGCGTACCGCCAGCCATCAGGCCAAGGTGTGGCGTGATGGCGGCATGGCTGACTTCGCGCTCGGCGTCAACCTGTCGACACAACAGCTGAAGCGGGGGTTCTCGCCCGAGACCGTGGCTCAGGTACTGGAAGAAACCGGCCTGGCGCCCGAGAACCTGACCTTTGAAATTACAGAAAACCTGGTCATGGGCGATACGGCCGACGGAATAGCCTGGTTGCACGGTATCAAGGACCTGGGCGTGCGCCTGTCGATCGATGATTTCGGTACCGGCTATTCTTCGGTCACGTCGCTCAAGCGCCTGCCCATCGACGTGGTAAAGATCGACCGTTCCTTCATCGGCAATTCCACCAAGACAGAGGAAGGCGCGTCGCTGGTCAGGACCGTCATCGCCATGGTCCACAGCCTTGACCTCAAGGTCGTCGCGGAAGGGGTGGAAACGGCGGAACAGCTTGAGTTCCTGAAATCCCACGCCTGCGATTACGTTCAGGGCTATTTCCTGGGCGAGCCGATGCCGGGCAATGGTTTCGAAGGCTTCGTGCGCGATTTCAGCATGCCCTAGGATTGGCGCAGGAATTCAAGCAGGCGCTCGAGCTTTTCGGCGGCCGCCCGGCGAACCTTGGCGGGATCCTTTCCCGACCAGTCGTAAAACCCTCGGCCCGTCTTCAGCCCCAAATCCCCACGGGTGAACTTGTCCTGGACGATGGCGTGGGGCTCGGCCCCGTGCCAGAGGTGGGGCACGATCGCTGCCTGGGCCAGGGCGTGGGTGTCGAGGCCGCTCATGTCCTTTTGTTCGATCAGCCCGGTGATGCACATGCGCGGACCGAACAACTGCTTGGCAAATTTGTCTACGTCGTCGGCGGTGACGATGCCCTCTTCGATCAGGTGATAGGCCTCGTGCAGGACGGCATGCTGCAGGCGGTTGATCAGGAACCCGATCACCGGCTTGTTGAGAACGATGGATTCCTTGCCGGTCCGGGCCAGCGCCTCCACCGCCCGTTCGATGGCCGAGTCGGCGGTTCGGTTGACGCGGATGACCTCGACCAGGGGAAAGGCCTCGGCCGGCTGGAAATAGTGGATGCCGAGGAAAGCGGACGGATGGCCGTGGGCGGCGGCCAGGTCCTCGAGGGGCAGGCCCGAGGTATTGCTGGCGACAAGGGCGCGGGTGCCGTAGGCCTCGCCCATGCGCCGGAAAAGACTTGTCTTCAAGTCGATGTCTTCGGGCACGGATTCGATGATCAGATCGGGTGGCTCGGGCGGCAGGTCGGCGCAGGCGGTGGCGCCGTCTGGCAACGGAGGCAACTTGTCCGGATTGCGCGACAGGACGGCGGCCTTGAATCCGGCACCGGCGAAGGAGCGCAGGATGCCCATCCCCATGACACCGGAACCGGCGACGAGCACGGTCTGGATTGTCGGCACCTTATTCATCGCCACACCTTGGGGACTGGCCCCGGGGTTGTCAATCGAGGCTCCGGCGGTCTTCAAGTCTGTTGACTCCCCGTCGGCCTGCTGAGTTAATCCAACGAAACCCAGACCAAGGGAATCCCGATGCCGGGACAACGGAAATCCTACGATCAACTGCGCAGCCACCGCTGGTTCGGGGTCTCCAACCTGCGCGCCTTCGGCCACCATTCGCGGACCAAGCAGATGGGGTTCGCGACCGAGGACTATGCCGGCAAGCCGGTCATCGGCATCGTCAACACCTGGTCGGAGATGAACCCCTGCCACCTCCACCTTCGCGACCGCGCCGAGGCGGTGAAGCGCGGCGTGTGGCAGGCCGGCGGGTTCCCGGTGGAACTGCCGGCCATGTCCCTGGGCGAGCCGTTCATGAAGCCCAGCACCATGCTCTATCGCAACCTGCTGTCCATGGAGACCGAGGAACTGCTGCGCGCCAATCCCATCGACGGGGCGGTCCTGCTCGGCGGCTGCGACAAGACGACGCCGGCCCTGATCATGGGCGCCATCAGCATGAACATCCCGGCCATCTACGTGCCGGCGGGGCCCATGCTGCGGGGCAACTGGCGCGGCGAGGTCCTGGGCAGCGGCAGCGATACCTGGAAATATTGGGCCGAACTGCGGGCCGGAAAAATCACCGAAGGCGACTGGCGGGAGATCGAGAACGGCATCGCCCGGTCCGACGGCCACTGCATGACCATGGGCACGGCGTCGACCATGACGGCGCTGGCGGAGGTTCTCGGGTTGACCCTGTCCGGGGCGTCGTCGATCCCGGCGCCGGACGCCAACCATCCGCGCATGGCCAGCGCCAGCGGACGGCGCATCGTCGACATGGTGTGGGAGGATATCAAGCCGACGGACATTCTGTCCCCGGCGTCCTTCGACAACGCCATTACCACGCTGATGGCGCTGGGCGGTTCGACCAACGCCGTCATCCACCTGATCGCCATGGCCGGGCGGCTGGGGATCAAGTTGCCGCTCGGCCGCTTCGACGAGATCTCGCGGGTGACGCCGCTGCTGGCCGACATGCGCCCGGCGGGCCGCTTCCTGATGGAGGATTTCTATTATGCCGGCGGCCTGCGGGCCCTGCTGGCGGTTCTCGGGGAGCGCCTGGACCTGGGCTGCCGTACAGTCGC
>JAJFIG010000402.1 GCA_021775195.1 Rhodospirillales bacterium
ACCCGCTGATTAAGAGTCAGCTGCTCTGCCAACTGAGCTATGCGCCCTTAGTGGAACGCTGCCTATAGCAGAGCCTACGGATTTTGTCGATACGTTGGGGCGGTGGGGCGCGGTTTCGTGGGTCCGCGGGTCAAGCCCGGGGACGACGGTGTAAAGAAAGGATGGCGGACGCGGGGCCCTCGTGCTTCGACGCTGCTCAGCATGAGGGCCTTGGGCGGTGGGTTTACAGGTCCTCGTCGGCGCCGCGGCGGCCGATGATCATGTCGCGGTGGACGTAGACGCCGGCCAGGAGGCCGAAGCCCAATAGCAGGGTGACCATCACCGTGCCGCCGTAGGAGATCAGCGGCAGGGGCACGCCGACGACGGGGATCAGGCCCATGACCATGGCGATGTTGATGAAGATGTAGAGGAAGAAGGTGGTGGTCACACCCATGCCGACGAGGCGCCCGAACTGGCTGCGGCAGGAGACCGAAATGGCGAAGCCGTATATGAGCAGCAGGGTATAGAGGCCCAAAAGGGTGAGGCCGCCGACGAGGCCGAATTCCTCGGCCAGCATGGTGAAGATGAAGTCGGTCTGCTTCTCGGGCAGGAAGTTGAGGTGGCTCTGGCTACCCTGCATGAAGCCCCTGCCGAAGACGCCGCCGGAACCCAAGGCGATCTTCGACTGGATGATGTGATAGCCGGCGCCCAGGGGATCGCTCTCGGGGTTGAGGAAGGAGAGCACGCGCTGCTTCTGGTAATCGCGCAGGAACTGCCAGGCCACCGGCGCCGCGCCCAAGGCACCGAAGAAGACGACGGCGAACTTCCACATGCGCACCCCGGCGACGAAGAAGATGGCGCCGGCACCGATGATCAGCATCAAGGCGGTGCCGAGGTCGGGCTGGCGCAGCACCAGGGCCGCCGGCGCCGCGACCATGAGGAGCGGCACGAGCAGGAACGTCGGGCGGCCCACGTCCTCCATGCTGCCGGCGTGGAAATATCGGGCCAGGGCGAGGACCAGGGCGATCTTCATGAGCTCGGAGGGCTGCAAATTGAAGAACCCGAGGTCGATCCAGCGCTGCGCCCCCATGCCGATGAAACCGCCGAACTCGACGGCGGTCAGCAGCAGGAGGGTCACGGCATAGATGGCGTAGGCATAGCGCAGCCACAGGCGGATATTGGTCAGCGCAACGACGATCATCACCCCGACGCCAAGGCCGAAGCGCACCATCTGGCGCGAGGCCCAGGGATCGAGCGAGCCGTTGCCGGCGGAATAGAGCATGGCGAAGCCGACGGCGGCGGTGGCAAAGAGCAGCAGGATGAACAGCCACGGCACCTGCCACAGTTTCTGCCTGAGGGTGAGTTGGGCGCGGCTCAGTCCGTTGGTTGCCATGATCAGCCCTTCTTCACCGCGGCGCCCGGCGAGTCATCGGCCTGGCTCACCGGCGGAGTGTTTCCGGGACGGGCCGAGTCGCGGCGCTGGGCCTCGAGCAGGATATCGTGGGCGATGGGGGCCGCCGTGGTCGAGCCGCCACCGCCGTGCTCGACCAGAACGGCGACCGCGTAGCGGGGGCTGTGCACCGGGGCGTAGCCGACGAAGATGGCGTGGTCCCGGTACTTCCACGGCAGGTCCTTGTTCTTCTTCAGGCCCTGCTCGCGCTGGGCCTTGGTGATGCGGCGCACCTGGACGGTGCCGGTCTTGCCGCCCATCTCGAAGCCCTCTTCCTTGATCGCCGAGCGCCGCGCCGTGCCGCGGGGGCCGTTGACCACGGCCTTGGTGGCCTCGTTGACGATGTTGAGGTGCCAGGACGAGAGCCCGATGCTCTTGTAACGGGGCGCCGGGCGGGGCGTCGTGGCCCGGGGCGAAACCTTGTCACGGGTCAGGTGCGGAGTCACCGCATAGCCGCCGTTGACGAGCCTGGCCGTCATCACCGCCAACTGCAGAGGCGTCGTCAGCAGATAGCCCTGGCCGATGCCGGAGATCAGGGTTTCGCCCATATGCCAGGGCTCGTCCATGGTGGCGCGCTTCCAGTCCTTGGTCGGCACCAGGCCGTCCTTCTCGCCGGGGAGATCCAGGCCCAGGGGCCTGCCCAGACCCAGGCGTTCGGCCATGGCGGCGATGCGGTCGATGCCGGTGCGCCGGGCGATCTCGTAAAAATAGACGTCACAGGATTCGGTGATCGCCCGGGTCATGTCGACGTTGCCGTGGCCGCCCCGCTTCCAGCAATGGAACCGGGCCTTGCCGAGGCGCGTGAACCCGGGGCAGAAGATCGTGGCGCTGGGGGAGATGACACCCTTTTCCAGGGCCGCCAGGGCGACCGCCATCTTGAAGGTCGAGCCGGGCGGATACTGGCCGGCGATGGCCTTGTTGATGAGCGGCGTCCGCGGATTGGAGACCAGGGTCTTCCAGTCGTCGGTGCTGAGGCCCTTGTTGAAGGCGTTGGGGTCGTACCCCGGGGTCGAGGCCAGGGCCAGGACATCGCCGGTGTGGACGTCCATGACGACGGCAGCGGCGCTTTCGCCGGCAAGGCGGTCGGTGACCATTTTCTGGAGATCGAAATCGATGGTCAGGGCGATCTCGGCGCCGGGCTGGCCGTCCTGGCGGGACAGTTCACGGATCACCCGGCCGAGGGCGTTGACCTCGACCTGGGAGCTGCCGCCGGTGCCCCGGAGCGCCAGGTCGTAGATCCGCTCGACCCCGGCCTTGCCGATGCGGAAACCGGGAAGCTCGAGCAGGGGATCGCCGGTGACCTCGGCCTCGGAGACGGCGGCGACATAACCCAGGACATGGGCGGTCTCCTCGCCGTGGGGATAGAAACGGCTCTCGCCGACGTCGATCATGACGCCGGGGAGGTCGGGGGCGTTGACCTCGATCTGGGCGACCTCCTCCCAGTTCAAGTTCTCGCGCACGGTGACGGGGACGAAACGGCGCCGCCGGCGGACCTCGCGCAGGATCCGGCGGTGCTCGCCGTCGCTGATCGGAATGATTGACCCGAGAACCCTGAGGGTGCCCTCGACGTCGTCGGTGTTCTCGGAAATCAGCACCACCCGGTAGTTCTGCTGGTTGACCGCCAGGGGAATGCCGAAACGGTCGACGATGCGCCCGCGGGGCGGCGGCAGAAGCCTCAGGTTGATGCGGTTCTCGTCGGCGAGGGTGGCGTAGCGTTCGGACTCGACGACCTGCAGGTAGTACATGCGCCCGACAAGGGCGGAGAGGAGCAGGGCCTTGCCCCCCGCCAGCATCGCCGTCCGCCGGCTGAATAGCTTGTGGCGGTCACTGTCCCGGTGCATGTCATTCCTGCCTCAGGAAGGTTTGCTGCCAGCGCGTGAACAGCCATGCCAGCAGGGGGAACCCACCCAATGTCACCAGGTACTGGAACAGGACGGCGCGGGGTTCGACAAGGGTCACGTTGTAGGCCGAAACCAGGACCCAACTGAGCGCCGCCGCGCCCGCCGCGACAAGGGCGAATCCCAGCCATATGATAGCAAACGACTTACCGACAAAAAAGCGCTGCTGGGACAGGACGACTCCGTAGACGATCAGAAAGACCATGGCGTTGACGCCGATGGGAGCGCCGGTCAGGGTGTCCTGCAGAATGCCGATGGCAAAGACGGCGTAGGACGGCATCAGTTCGGGCCGGAAAATGGCCCAGTGGTAGATGGCCATCAGGGGCAGCAGGGGCACGACCCGGGCAAAGCCGGGAATGTGGAACGGCACCACCCCGATCACAACCAGGACCAGAGTCAGCCCAAAGGGCGTCAGCCGGCGGGCCAGCACGTCCATCCGGTGCCACAGTGACGGCTTCATGGTTTCTTGGCTCGAGCTCCGCTGCCCTTGTTCCCGGCCGCCGCCGGCGGAGTCGGCGCCGTCGGCAGAATACCGCGAAGGCCGAAATCAACGACCCGAACGTATTCGAGAAGCTGGCGTTCGATATAGGGCTGGACGACGATGCCGCCGTCGCTGACCGAGGCAACGACGCCGACGGGCAGACCGAGCGGGAAGGCGCCGCCGTGACCCGAAGTGACGACGCGGTCGCCGGGC
>JAJFIG010000403.1 GCA_021775195.1 Rhodospirillales bacterium
TTTCCAGCCATGGAGCTGATGCCCGAGGTAACCGGTCCGATACACGGCGCAACACGGTTTCAAAGCGGCCGCTGAAAACGATCATTTCCTATAAAATAAGTAAAATTCCTGTAATTTACTTATTTTTGCTCCTTTTATTTATTCTTTATTGAGTAGCGTTAAGATTTTTAGTATAATTATTCACTAACGATACTGTGTGTTCTAGTGCCTTTGGAGTGCTGGTCATGACGGTGTTTGTATCCTCTGATTTCGATCATCACGAACAGGTCATTTTTGGTTCCCACCGGGAATCAGGGCTTCGCTGCATTGTCGGTATTCATAGCACCGTGCGCGGCCCCGCTCTCGGCGGTTGCCGCATGTGGGATTACCCAAGCGAAGCAGAGGCGTTGCGTGACGTTCTTCGGTTATCCCGCGGCATGACCTATAAGGCGGCTGTCGCCGGCCTGCCATACGGTGGCGGCAAGGCGGTCATCATCGGCAATCCCCGCACCAAGAAGACGGGCGCCTTGCTACGAGCCTTTGGCAAATTTATTGACTCCCTTGGCGGGCGATACATAACGGCCGAGGATGTCGGCACAACCGTCGCCGACATGGACATCCTGCGAAAGGAAACACGGTTTGCCCGCGGGTTTTCCGACGGGAGTGGCAATCCATCGCCGGCTACGGCTTATGGTGTGTTCACGGCAATCCGCACAGCGGTTGAACATAAACTTGGGCGCCGGGACCTCACCGGGATCAAGGTTGCGGTGCAGGGGATTGGTAATGTCGGCCTAACCCTATGCCAGTACCTGGCCGAAGCGGGGGCGGAATTATTCGTCACCGACGTCCAGCCAGAGGCCGTGGACGAAGTTGTCCGGTCATTTGGCGCCACGGCAATCACGACCGACGAAATCTATGCCGTCGATGCGGATGTCTTCGCGCCTTGCGCATTGGGTGCCGTCATTAACGACCACACAATTGAACAATTGCGGGCAAGCATCGTCGCCGGTGCCGCCAACAACCAACTGTCCGAAGCACGGCATGGCGAGGAATTATGGCGCCGGGGAATTCTCTATGCCCCTGATTATGTCGCTAACGCGGGAGGCGTCATCGATGTAGCCAACGAGGAATCCGGATTCAGCCAGAAAAAAGTTCTCAAGATTGTCGAGGGTATCGGACCGACGCTCAAACAAATTTTCGTTCGGGCCGATACGGACAAGACACCGACATGCGTTGTCGCCGATCGTCTGGCGGAGGAACGCCTTTCTCAAGGACACGGAGCTATGATCGCGGCCTGAAGGATGGCGTTCTAGCCAGCGAACTTCGACCCCACCTTTTCGAGGCCTTTGAGCATCTGTTCGGCATCGGGGCCGCCATCGCCCTGCATATTCCGCGCAATGACAAGGTCCATGGCCTCGACGTGGAGGCCAATGGCCTCGATCTCGGACGGGCCAGCGTCGTCAAGACCGCTGATGAGATAACACAGCTGATTGCCGATAATGGTGATCAGTTTGTACCCGAAACTGCCGCCTTGCCCACGCATGTCATGGACGATACGAAACATGTCGTCCAATTTTTCCTTGGCGTTTCCTGGGCTCGTTTTCAGGGCCTCAAACGCACCCCGAAGCACAACCAAGTCTCCCTTTACCCATTCGAGGTAGTTGCCGGTCATGTTGGCAATCATGGATTCTGCTTGCTCCAAAACCTCGGGGCTCACGGCACCGGGACCACCGATCGTGACTTTCGCCTGGAGCATATTCGGTAAGTTGATGAGTTCGGACTGATCCTCATCTGCCATCGATAGATCCCCATCCCGACCCGGCCACCCTACAGCCGGGAACGCATAACGTTTAACGTGCAAACCCAACTATTCTGCACGTTGACGTGCAGATGCATTTGGTCGAATTTTTGCCAGCGTGGCAAGACAAAAGAGCATAACCGAATTGCCGTTCTACCCGAAGGTCCGCCACGCTAATCCTCGGCAGATCTAATTGAGCGTCTTCGGCGGCGCAATCCGTCGCTCGGCTCCGTCGTAGTTCAAATTCTCCTTACGCCGGCGATCGGGACCGAAATATAAACTCGCGCGAATGAACGGACGTGGGTATTCGATTATGGAACGCACGCGGGCGTAAAGGGTTTTTGCCGAGACGGGTTTGGCCAGGAACTCATGAACTCCCGAATCCCGTGCCTCGACGACCCGCTGGATTTCCGTGTACCCCGTTAACATGATGATGGGAATGAAGCGGTTGGTGGAGTCCGAGCCACTCCTAACCATGCGGGTAAACTCCAGACCCGTCATCGGGCGCATGTCCCAATCACAGACGACGATGTCGGCGGGGTAATGGCCAAGTTCATCGAAGGCGGCTATCCCATCTCCCGACTCACGGTAATCCCTAACACCCAAAGACCGCAAAATGGTCCCTACGAGAAACCGCATATTGTCGTTGTCGTCAACGATCAGGAATTTCAATTTTTCCAGGTTGTACGCGGTCATATATACGAATCCCGGGGAAAATTATTCGTGCAATACTACCCTCAAAATAGATGCGCTTGTTGATAAATCGCTATCCGCCTGGCGATTCCGATATGTCGAGGCACTGGAACGCGCCTACGCTATTACACCGCATTTTTCAGGCGCACATGGCTGATCACCCGGCGCACATAACTGATGTTTTTCGCATGTGCGGTGACACGGTCCACCTCCCCCTGGTCTTGGCCTATCCCGATAAGGTAGACGATTCCGTTGACCGTCTCGATGTTGTAATTGATCGCGGATATCTTGTCGTCGAAGAGCAACTTTGATTTCAACTGGGCGGTAATCCAAGAATCGCGCGCCAGGTTGACGCTTCTGCCACTTACGACTTGAATCTCATTGATTACTTCCTTCACCCCCTCCACCTGCCATGCCAAGCCCACGACATCCGTCCGAATTTGGGCGTCCTCGATCACGCCCGTCAGCAGCGCCCGGCCCTCGTAAACCTCGACACCCAATTTGACGGGTAGAACGTTATCGCGCTTGTACCAAAGGTCGATGATCTGCACCTCGAGCTTGAGGTCCCTGGCCGCCATTTCCACACTTCGTTCCTGGTAAGCTGCCACGCCAACCGTTGCTCCTGCGCCAACAGCAGCCCCGGCACAACCGCCGAGCCAAACTGCAAGCATCACAACGATCAAATGGGAAGGGGAACGAACCAACGAATGCAGCATAGCGTCATCCTATCCGGTGTGGGCACCGCCATCTTAATCGGAAGGGAGAACCGTCAAAAGCTCTTGTTGGCGCACGTTGGTGACCAATGTGTGTCAAGGCCTTGCCTCAAGCGCCTTCCAGCAGCGTCGCAAGCTCTTCCCGGCTAAGGTTGCCACGTTGCTGGCCAGACTGCTTCATGCTTTCGATATGGCTGGAAACGGCCATATCCATATCGACGAACAATGCCTTGGTCACCGCTTGTATGGCTTCGTTCATACGTTCCGGTTCGCTGACAAACTCCTTCATCACCAAGTCGACGATCCGACTCAAAATGAAGCTATAGGCCGCAAGGTACCATCGCGGTTCAAGGCCCATGCGCTCATGATTTTTCCCAATGGCGGCAGCACGTTGCAAATACTCATCGTCAAAATTCCCGGCAAACAGGTACTCCAGCCAATGGCGCCGCTGCAGAAGACGGGCATGATCGATCCCGTTATCACCAAACAAGGCGGCCAACTCGTCGTCCGTTGTCAAATGGGCGTAAAAATCATCAAGAATTTCGTCGATCCTTGAAGCCAACAACGGCTGAAGATCGCGCAACGTCTTGCTTGTCGACGCATCAATGCCAAGGAACGCAAGCCTGCCGATCCGATTGCGCCGCTCCATACCGCTTCGCGGCTCGAACGAAATCCGTCTGTCCGTCGTCTGGCCCCTACCGACGGCTACCCGCCGGTCTTCATCGGTTCGCCGATGTGGGCCCTTTTGCGCGCGGACACCCAATCGCCGATCATTGCCAGAACGCCGTTCCTCCCAAGACCGTCGTTCCTGGTTGGACCGTTTTTCCGCCGATACACGGCGTTCATCCTGGGCCCGCCTCTCACGAAATTGGTATCCGTCGTCCGGATCATGAGCTGTTACGATCATCGCCCACTCCCTATGGCCATCACACCTTTACGTTTTGGTCCGGCGTATTCGCTGCCGATCAAGTCAGGTTGCCAGAATTTCGTTAAATTAAATATTAACACACATGGATGCTTAGTTATGCAGCGCGATGCAGTCAAAAGAAGATCCGCGATAAGTCAAAATTATCGAGCCACGAGGTTGCACCGTCACCATAAGTAATAACATCCATGGCGGCCAGTCACGGATATGAAAAACCCAAGATAAGGATATGCCCCGCATACGATGAGTTTCGCACTACCCGCGGATGCGAGATATGGGGAGAAAACTGGTTGTCGTGGATGTAAACAACCCCCTCGGCAAAGAACACGAAACGCCGTTGCAGATGGCCGATCTGCGCGAAATTCCGAAAGATGCCCTGCATAGGATTCTGGCCCGCCATCAAGCTTGGCTGGATACCGAGGGTGAAGTCGGTCAAAGAGCGAATATTGCGAACGCCAATCTCCAGGGTGCCCACCTTGCCGCTGCTACCCTGGACCAGGCTGATATACGTGGAACGGACCTCAGAGGCGCCAATCTACTGAAGGCCAACCTCGACCGAGCACGCTTGCAGGAATCCGATCTTAGAACCGCAAATCTCCGCCGGGCATGTCTTTGTCACGCTGATCTGAAAAATGCTGCCCTGGTCCAGGCCAATTTACGCGGTGCCGATCTGGGTAGCGCCGACTTGCGGAAAAGCGATCTCTCCCAGGCGGATTTCCGGGTTGCGCTTGCACATGCGGCAGATATGCGGTCGGCCTGTCTTAAACGGGCCGACATGCGGCACGCACAACTGTCCAACGCTGATTTGCGAAGGGCTGATATGCAAGGTGCGAACCTGATCGAGAGCAGCCTGCAAGGTGCGAACCTCACGCACGCCAATCTCCAGGGAGCGAACCTTCAATACACCAATCTGCGGCGAGCTATCCTCCAAGAGGCCGACCTGCGGGTTGCAAGGCTTTCCGGTGCCGACCTGCGTTGGGCGAAGGTCCGCGATGCCGACTTGCGGATGGCCCGTCTCGACAATGCCAAGTTGCTCAAGGCCGACTTGCAGGGTGTAAGGCTGGTTCAGGGCGACCTACGGGGGGCCGACCTCCGTGAAGCGAACCTTGCGCGAGCCAATCTCAAGGAAGCCAACCTTTCGGCTGCCCTTATGCAGAAAGCCAACCTTGAATTCTCTGATCTACAGTACGCCAATCTGAGTGCTTGCGACCTGACGATGGCCAACTTGCGTAGTGCCACACTTCAGGGAACCGACTTCCGGGAAGCCTGCCTGGCGGGGGCTAACCTGCAAGGCGCCGATCTTGACACCGCCAATCTTGCGGGTGCCGACCTAAGGGATACTGATCTATGGGGCGCGACCCTGCGGAAGGCCAACCTACAGAGTTGCGATCTTCATGGCGCCGACCTTTCAGACGTGGATTTAGGTGATGCCAATTTACAGGACGCCGCGTTACATGGCGCTGACCTAAGGAGCACGAAATCCCTTGATCAAGCCCAACTGGACTATGCGTCCGGCGATGAATTTACGATGTTGCCGCGGGGCCTGAAAATATCAATTCGTCCGCAGTCGGCCGCGACCACGAGTCATCGGGCTACCCTTAATGTCGGCGGTTCTTGTCACGAACCAACCGTTTGACCTTTTCCGTGAATTCACGGGTATTCTTGGGAAGATCCATGTCCCGGGCTATGTCGCGCATCTCGGTCCTGGCGGTGTCGAGCTTCGGCTTGACCCGGCGCCACGCCTCTTTCGCCCGCGGTTTAACCTCGTCCTGTATAACCTCGGTTGCCTTGGCCTGCACGCGTTCGTCGGCAGCGATCCGCTTCGCAGTAAACCACAGCAGTCGACGCAAGGGTGACATTTTCGGCCTCGGGGCGTTTCTGACTGGCCTATTGTCGCATGGCCAACCGAGGCCTACCAGTAGAGGATCAACTTATCGCCTTGCACTTTGTAGCCATCGAGGCGCTTTAGGAACCCCATGCCGAGGAGCGAAATACCTATGGGAGCCTCGTTGACCACGGCGTCGATATCGTAAAGGGTCAGGGCACCGACTCGGAAGCGTCTAAGGGTGACAGGGGCAACGCGGACAGGCCCGTTGGCGGTTATGAACTCCCGTGTGAAATGGCGATCGCGCAGACGCAGCCCCATGCGCTCGGCGTCGGCCGGATCAAGGGCGATTTCCGTCGCCCCGGTATCGACCATGAAGCGGACATCGGTATCTTCGACCCGGGCAGTGAGTAAGAAATGCCCTCCCCTCCCTCGGGGGATGGTGATGGTTCGGTGAGCCTGCGAGGACGAATCCTTGGCTGCCTTTTTTCGGACCGGAGACGGCGCCGTTGATTCGCTTTGCAGCGACTCCCCGAGGCCGAAAATCACATCGCGGTAGGTAATCGCCGCCACCACGGCGGTACCCAGAATAACCCAAAGAAGCAGGCGGCGGAGCGCCCAACCGAGAACGTTGCCGCCGGGCGGTTGCCGCGTCAGGTCCTCCTCCCACCGATCAGCCATGACTTAAGTCCATCTGGAACACATCACCGGGAATAGCTCTTTCGCGATCACTCTTCGGGTTCTCCGAGTATGGCGAACTGCGTCCGGACGGGCAAGATGGAGAGAGTGTGATTTCCTGTCTTCTATTCGCCTAAAGGTATGCACGTCGCCCAATTGACAAATGACCACACAGCTTCCTGGCACCCCCTCCCACGATCGAGTAGATTCACAACATGAACGACGATAGGGCATCTCGTAGCATGAGAGACAGATCATCCACTCCCTCTTCAGCCGTGGCTAACCACCGGGCGACACGGTGGCGTCGCAGATTGCTTGCCATTGTCGTTATCATCCTCGGCTTTTTCGTTCACCTATCCGCCATTGCCGGATATGTGATCTATTTTCATACCTTTGGTGACTGGACGGTCGTCTGTTCCAAGGACGAGCCAACCAATCGCAAGTCCTGTACCCTGAGCGCGCCGCCGCCGGCGATCGATCTGTCGAACAAGCGAAGCAACCTGACGGTGGCAGAGCACAGCAACGGAACCGTGACCGTGTTCATTCGCGTCGGCGGCAAGGTCGAAATCGGCCAGCCGGTCTATCTTCGGATTGATGAAAACCCCTTTCACGAGGCCCGCCCCAACCGCTTTGGCGAAACCGGATGGACCGGGGAAGCGGCCATCGCTATCCGCGGCCAACTGGAAAATGGCGAGCGAATGGTATTGCGTTCGTTCCCGGCGGGCACGGGGAAACCACGCGACGAAGTACTGTCCTTGGGAGGTTTCGCCGAAGCTCTGAAAACGTACCGAACCAATCTCCGGACCTACGGTGTCCTTGGATCACCGAGGTAATCCAGGCGCCGGCGAAGACGGAGGCTAGGTCTCTTCGGTTGGTGGCGGCTGGGACCCCTCGGGCGCAGCCGCCGGAATTTCGGCGTCCGGGTTCTCTTCCATCATGTTGGCCACGGTTTCGCAAGTCTGGGCGTTGGTTTCCATCTGCTCCTGATAGGGCGGATTGGCTTCGCCAACGGTTCGCATGAACCGCGCCGCGTTGCGCAAGAGCACCGCCGCCTGCGCGGGCGCCGCAATGGCTTGATCGGCGCCCATGTCCATGGCTTGGGCGCCACCTTCCAGCTGACCCTCATGATCCGGGTGTTCCTTGCCCATGGCGCGCAGGAATGTTGCCGTGCTCTTCAAGAGTTCGGCGGCAAGATCGGCGGTAGTGGCCATGGTCGTGTTCCTTTCAGTCCAGATGCAACTGGTAAACAGGCTTGCACATTCTAAAGGGCCGGTGTGCGGAAGTAATGAATACTGAACAACTCGGCCTCGTCCGTCCACACGGACATGGGCCTGAACCCGGCCCGACCGGCCAAGGCCTGGAAGCCCCGAATAGTATACTTGTAAGAGTTTTCCGTATGAATGGTCTCGCCAGCATCAAAGGCAAACTCCCGACCGGCGGCCCTCACTATCTGCGGCTTGCGGCTGATCAGGTGCATCTCGATGCGGCCAGCGCGCGGCTCGAAAAAGGCATAGTGGTCAAATGCCTCGACATCGATGTCGCCGGCCAGCTCCCGGTTGATGCGGGCCAAGAGGTTGCGGTTGAATGCCGCGGTGATACCCTGTGCGTCATTGTAGGCGGCGTGCAGCACCGCCGGGTCCTTCTTGAGGTCAACACCGATCAAGAGATCACCTTCCGGGCCCACGATATCCGCCATGCTTCGCAACAGGTCGACGGCCGTTTCTTCGTCGAAATTACCGATAGTCGAACCGGGGAAGAAGGCGATCCGCCGACCTGCCGATGTCTGGTTCGGTTCCGGGACATCGAAAGACCCCATGAAATCAGCACACACGCCGCTTACGTCGAGGGCCGGATAATCCCCCGCCAGGTCGGCGACGGCGGCCATCAAATGATCGCAGGAAATGTCGATGGC
Organism: Rhodospirillales bacterium; assembly: GCA_021775195.1. Taxonomy (GTDB): domain Bacteria; phylum Pseudomonadota; class Alphaproteobacteria; order Rhodospirillales; family 2-02-FULL-58-16; genus JAJFIG01. The sequence goes on from JAJFIG010000403.1 coordinate 8,524, forward strand.
GACATACGATGCCGGTTGATCCAGGCCGTCCAACAGGAGACGCACCTTGTCCACCGACCCGCAACCCAGTTCGATGATCCGCGCGTCCTGTCCCGCCAGAGCCCTGATCTCGCCCCGGTTCGCCTTCAAGATCGCCGATTCGGTCCGCGTCGGATAGTACTCGGGCAGGTCACAGATCAGATCAAACAGCTTCGAGCCTTCGGCGTCGTAGATGTACTTGCAGGGCAAGCTTTTAGGATCGCTGGACAAGCCCCGTATTACTGCCTCCTCGAACGTTTCACCCTTAGGATCAAAGTCTTGGGAGGTGGCAAATCGAGGCGTTGCGGGCATAAAGACTTCCGGCGGGCTGACGTGGCTGCCCTCATGCTAGCTCATCCCCCTACCCGGGAACAACCGGCCTTGGCTGGCTACTTCGTCACAGAAGACCGAGCGCTCGGAGTTCGGCCGCCAATTCCGATGGCACTTCGGCCGGGCCACGAGCGGCGCGGGTCGCGTCCGGCGGTGCCTTTTCGCCAGCCAGATAGCGCCAACCCTGGAACGGCTTGCAGGGGCGCAGCTCGGTCTTGACCAGTTTGGGGTCGAGGATCAAGGCACAGGACGGACGGCCTTCCTCATTGACGATGCGGTCGATGGTGGTCAGCCGTTGGCGAACACGCACGAACCCCTTGATCACCCAATACAGGGACCCTCCGTCCAGCAATTCGGCGGCCCGCCTCGGCATATGGCGGGTGACATGGCGAAGGGTCGGCACCTCGCCCCGCTGTCGGGCCTGTTCCAGGCGGTCCGCCTGTCTCTCGACAAGGTGATCGACACTGCGGATGCCGACGCACATTTTGATCAGATGGACGCTCACGAGGACCGCCGTGCCGCCATCGCTTGAGAGACCTTGGATGCCGGCTCGCGGCCGAGGGCGTCACAGATGAACCAACCGGCGTCGGCCAGAGGATCAAGATCGATCCCGGTCTCGACGCCCAGTCCATCAAGCATGAACAGCACATCCTCCGAGGCGACGTTGCCCGACGCACCCTGGGCATAGGGACACCCGCCTAATCCGGCAACCGAGCTGTCGATGACGGTCACACCCCGTTCAAGGACAGCCAGGATGTTGGCCAGGGCCTGGCCGTAGGTGTCATGAAAATGGGCCGCCAGTTTGGTCACCGGCGCCACCCGGCTGACGGCATCGACCAGGGTTTGGGCCTTACCCGGCGTTCCGACACCGATGGTATCGCCTAGTGAAATTTCGTAGCACCCCATGGCCAGCAGCCGCTCCACCACCCGGGCGACGGCCGCGGGTTCGATTTCGCCTTCATAAGGACATCCCAAGACGCAAGATACATAACCGCGCACCCGAACGCCATGGGCCCGGGCGGCCTCGCTGACGGTGGCGAAGCGGTCCAGGCTTTCGGCAACGGAACAGTTGATGTTCTTCCGGGAGAAGGTCTCCGAGGCTGCGCCAAATACAGCAACCTCGTCCGCACCCGCCGCAATTGCCGCTTCGAGGCCCTTCATGTTGGGCGTCAGAACCGGATAGGAGACCCCGGGTTTGCGGGTGATGGCGGCCAGAACCTCGGTGCTGTCGGCCATTTGCGGCACCCATTTCGCCCAGACGAAGCTGCCCGATTCGATGACCGGCAGCCCGGCGTCCCCGAGGCGGTGGATCAATTCGATCTTGACCTTCGTGGGTACGGTCCCAGGTTCGTTCTGCAGACCATCCCGAGGGCCGACTTCGACCATTTTGACCTTGGACGGTAGGCGCATCTAGGTCCCCTCGAACGCCACCAGCTCGGCGCCTTCGTCGACCTGGTCGCCGACGGCGTAATGGACGGCGACAACGGTCCCGTCCATGGGCGCGGCGACGGCATGCTCCATTTTCATCGCCTCCAGGACCATGAGGGTCGCGCCGGCATGGACATGGGTGCCGGCCTCGACCTCGACGGCGACGATACGGCCCGGCATGGGCGCCGTAAGGCTGCCCGACGGGGTTTCGCGCTGATCGGCAAGTGCCGCCGGATCGATCAAGGTCAATGTTCGCGCGGTGCCGCGATCCATGATGGTCAGGTCGTTGCCGTTGCGGGCAACGCCGGCCTTGACCCTCACACCATCGATATCGGCGACTAAATCGCCGGCACCATCGATCCAGGCACCGGCGTTGACGATCCCGCCCGGCAACTCGAGAACATATGTGGCGCCCCGGTAGCGCAGGGTAATAGTGACTTCGTCGGCACCGTCCCCGAAGGTGAGGATATGGCGGCTGTCGCCGTTGAGGCGCCATCCCTGAGTCCCATGCCAGGGCGAATAGGGGTCGGAGGAGCGCCCTGCGGTCTCCCGGCCCTGCCGGGTGCGATCGACCATCACGGCGAGGGAGGCAAGGGCCAATACTCGGTCCGAAGCCCGGCCCGCGCTCGGCATGAGAGACTCCCGGTGGCGGTCGATGAACCCGGTATCGATGTCGCCGCCGGCAAACGCCGGATGGGCGGCGACGGTCCGCAGGAATTCAAGGTTGGTGCTGACTCCGGCAATCTGCACCTCCTCGAGCACGCCACACAGGCGCTGGACCGCGGCCTTCCTCGTTTCCGCCCAGACAACGATCTTGGCGATCAGGGAATCGTAATGGACCGATATCTCGTCGCCTTCGTGAAAGCCGGTGTCGACCCGCGCGGCGCCGGCATAGGCCGTCAGCCTGGGCAGACGGAAACAACTCAGGCGCCCCGCCGCCGGCAGGAAGTCCCGTCCCGGGTCCTCGGCGCAGAGGCGGGCCTCGATGGCGTGGCCGGCGCAATGGATATCCTCCTGAGTGCACGGCAGTGGTGCCCCGGCGGCAACGGACAATTGCCAGGAAACCAAGTCGGCGCCGACGACCATCTCGGTTACCGGGTGTTCCACCTGCAGCCGCGTATTCATCTCGAGGAAATAGAAATCCTTCCCGTCGACCATGAATTCGACGGTGCCGGCGCCCTGATAATCGATAGCCCGCGTCGCCGCCAGGGCGGCCCCGGCCATGGCGTCCCGGAGACCCTCGGGCAAACCCGGGGCCGGAGCTTCCTCGATGACCTTCTGGTGGCGGCGCTGGATGGAACAGTCACGGTCGAACAGGTGTACGGCGTTGCCGTGGGCGTCGGCAAAGACCTGAATTTCGACGTGACGCGGGCAGTCCAGGTATTTCTCAATCAACAATTGATCGTCGCCGAAGGCCGCTTTCGACTCGCGCCGCGCCCCCTCCAAGGCTTCGCCCAGCGCAGGTGCCGCCTCTACCACTCGCATGCCACGGCCACCGCCACCGGCCGAGGCCTTGAGCAGGACCGGATAACCAATGCGGTCAGCCTCCCTGGCCAATACCTCCAAGTCCTGACCTTCCCCATGATAACCGGGGACGACGGGAACGCCGGCGCGCTCCATCATGGCCTTGGCGGTTATCTTCGAGCCCATGGCACGGAGAGCCTCGGCGGGCGGGCCGATGAAGACTAGCCCAGCATCGGCAACAGCCTCGGCAAACACGGGATTCTCGGCCAGGAACCCATACCCCGGATGGACGGCTTCGGCTCCGGACTTCAAGGCGGCGTCCATGATGACATCGATGTCGAGATAGCTCTCTGCCGCCGGGGCAGGTCCGATGCAACGGGCCTCGTCGTCGAGGCTAACGTGCAGCGCGTCGCAGTCGGCCTCGGAATAGACGG
>JAJFIG010000404.1 GCA_021775195.1 Rhodospirillales bacterium
CGGGCGCCACAGCCTGCAGATCGAGATCAACCGCGGCCTCTACATGGACGAGGAAACGGGGGAGAAGTCGGCGAACTTCGGCAGGCTCAGGGACGACGTGACGGCGCTGATCGCGCACATCCGTGACTTCGCCACGGATAACGCGCCGGGACGGGGGTAGGCAAGGACGGTTTATCCGGCCCCTTTGCTGAGAAGATTGACGCGCATCGGCCGCCCGAAGGAGAAACCATCGTCCGTCTTGCGTCCCAAACGTTCGAAAAGGACGCGGAGTTCGTCTACATTTTGGTCGAATGCCTTGCGCCGCTCGGCATCGACGGTGATCTTGAATTCACGGAATTCCTTGAAGCCCCGATGCCGGATCTGGTGGGCATATGTCACTTCCGTTATCTCCTCGAAGCCGAAAGCACCGGCCCCTTTGATGGCATCGTAAGCGGCGGCGCGGACCTCGGTTTCGTCGACCAACGGCTTTCCCAGTTCGAAGTCGGCGCCCTCCGCCAAGGGCTCGGCGGCATAGACCAGGCCGCCGGCCCTCAGCACCCGGGCGGCTTCGGCGAGCGCCTTGGCGTGATTGGCGGGGGCGACATGATGGAGGCTGTTGAAAAATATCACGATGTCGAAGCCGGCGTCTTCGAACGGAAGATCCTCGGCGAAGCCCTCGACGTACGTTTCGCCGCCCACCGGCGTCGCGGTGCGGGCCTCGTCAAGCGGCTTTCGGCTGCATTCCAGGCCGATGGCCGTGGCCCCCGCGGCGGCCATCAAACGCACCAAGCCGCCGGTGCCGCAGCCGATGTCGAGGATCCGTCTGCCGTCGACGTCGAGAAGTTCGAGAATAACGTCGTTGTCCTGGCGATCGTTCATGGCCGGCCCACCGGCCCCAGAGATTTCAACCGACAATTCCCGGATATCCTTTATACCAACCATCGGCGCCATGAACATTGCCGGGGCGAAGGGAACACCGTTCCAGTTTCCGGCGGCGGTCGAAATCGACCCGCAACGGGGAGTCATATAATAGGTGGTCGCGGGAAATGCTAATCCCAGGCGACCCGCGCCGCGGTGCCGCTGGCGACGACCAGGAGCATGGACTTGCCGTCGCCGGAAATCTCGCTGTAGTCGAGGTCGACGCCGATGACGGTGTTGGCGCCGACCATGAGGGCCTCGCGGCGGAGCTCGGTCAGGCACACTTTCCTCGAATCGCGGAGCACCTTCTGGGAGGCGGCGCTGCGGCCGCCGAAGACGTCGCGGATGCCGGCGAAGAAGTCGCGGAACAGGTTCATGCCGAAGACGCACTCAGCGGTGATGACCTCGAGACGCTCGATGCGCCCGGCGTCGGAGAGCATGGTCTCGGTGGTCAAGACGATGTTGCCGGCGAGCTCGTCGATGACCTCGGCGGGCAGTTCCTCGTAGTTGCCGTTATCGATGGCTTCCTGGATCTTTTCCTGGTCGTCCTTGCCGAACAAACCGAACATGGGCAGCGCTCCCCTTCCCGACCGTGATCAACAAACCGATACCCCCATGGTCCCCCATCGGCGGCGCGTGGGCAAGGGGGTCGAGGGGAAGCATGGGAGGCGCCTCTTGGTCACTCGAAGAGTGCGCGGATGTCGACACTGGAGCGGACGCCGACGCTGTCCAAGTGGTCGTCGAGCCACTGGCCGGCGGTGTCGCGGCCGACGTCGCGGAGGTGCTCGAGGAAGGCCCATTCGGCGTTGATCTTGCTCGACGCCGAGAGCTCCTCGAGCTCGCGTTCGGCGTGGATGCGATGGAGCAGAACCTGCTTGTAATCCTCGGGCGCCAGCTTGCCCTCTTCGACGAGGCGGGCGACGAATTCGATGGCGCGGAATTCCTTCATCAGCGAGGCGTTGAAGGTGATCTCGTTGACCCGGTCGAGGATATCGCGGGCGGATGTGGGCGTTTCGGCGCGTTCCAGGGGATTGATCTGGACCAGGACCACGTCGCTGGTGGCACAGGCGTTGAAGAAGGGGAAGAGCGCCGGGTTGCCCATGTAGCCGCCGTCCCAGTAGGGGACGCCGTCGATCTCCACGGCATGAAAAATGAAGGGCAGGCAGGCCGAGGCCATGACCACGTCGGCGGTGATGTCGGCGCCGGTGAAGACCTTGACCCGGCCGGTATGGACGTTGGTCGCCGACAGGAACAGCTTGATCCGGTCGCAACCCTGGACGCAGTCGAAATCGATCTGGGATTCGAGCAGGTCGCGGAGCGGATTGAGCTTCAGAGGGTTGAGCTGGTAGGGCGAGACCAGGCGGCTCACGAGGTCGAAAAACATATAGCCGGGGGAGCTGTCGAGACTCCAGTCGCCGGTGAGCACGGCCAGGGGCGAGCGCTGGATCGGGCTTTTCATGCCCTCGCGGCTGACCGCGTGCCAGAAGTCGTCGAGGGACTGGCGCGCCCCGTCGGCGCCGCCTTTCATGAAGCCGTCGGCGAGGACGACGGCGTTCATGGCCCCGGCGCTGGTGCCGCTGATGGCCTCGATGCCGACGCGGCCGTCCTCCAACAGGCGATCAAGGACGCCCCAGGTGAAGGCGCCGTGGGCGCCGCCGCCCTGGAGTGCCAGGTTGATCATCTTCGATGAATTGCCGCGGCCCCGGGCGGGACTGCGCGCGGCGGACTTGGTGGGCTTGGCGTTCATTGGGCCGTCCAGCCGCCGTCCACGGGCATGATGGTGCCGGTGATGGAGGCGGCGCGGCTGCCGCAGAGGAACATGGCAAGGGCGGCGACCTGCTTGATGGTGACGAACTGCTTGGTGGGCTGGGCCGCCAGCAGGACGTCGCGCTTGACCTCGTCCTCGGTCAGGCCGCGGGCCTCGGCGGTGTCGGGGATCTGGGCCTCGACCAGGGGGGTGAGGACGTAGCCCGGCGCGATGGCGTTGACGGTGACGCCGTGCTCGGCGACCTCCAGCGCCACGGTCTTGGTCAGGCCGGCGATGCCGTGCTTGGCGGCGACGTAGGCGGTCTTGTAGGGCGAAGCGACGAGGGCGTGGGCGGAGGCGATGTTGACGATGCGCCCGAAGCCCCGTGCCTTCATGCCCGGGACCGCGGCGCGCATGGCGTGGAAGGCGGCCGACAGGTTGATGGCGATGATGGCGTCCCACTTCTCCACCGGGAAGGTCTCGATGGGCTCGACATGCTGGATGCCGGCGTTGTTGACGAGAATGTCGAGGCCGCCGAACTCGGCCTCGGCCTCGGCGACCATGGCGGCGATGGCGGCGGGATCCATCATGTTGGCACCGGAATAGAGGACGCGGACGTCGTTGGCGTTTTCCAGGCGGGCGCGGGTGGCCTCGATCTCATCGGCGTCGCCGAGGCCGTTGATCATGACGTTGGCGCCGGCGCCGGCCAGGGTCTCGGCGATGCCGAGGCCGATACCGCTGGTCGACCCGGTGACGATGGCGTTCCTGTCTTGCAGCATGGGGGTTCCTCAGGCGTTGGATATGGTGGATCAGGCGAGCATGAAATGGGCGACAAATTCAACCGCCACCAATCACTTTTTCGTGGGCGGCGTCAAGGCATGGGCCTCGTGCTCAATCTTATATCCAATTTGTTCGTGTGTTTTTATATTGTATTACATTAATATAAAGTAATTCATTGACAGGACCGTCACGGCGTGGAAACTAGAGTGCGGCTCAATGGGGAGCCCTGGGGACGATCCATGACCGGCGACATCGATATCCTGAACCGACGCTACGGGAGCCTGGAGGCGGCGGATCTGATCGCGGCGATGACCGGCGATGCGTTCCCCGGCCGCATTGCCCTGGTGTCGTCGTTCGGCGCCGAGGCGGCGGTGCTTTTGCACATGGTCGCCGCCGTCGACCGCTTGACGCCGGTGATCTTCCTCGACACCGGGAAGCTATTTGGCGAAACACGGCGCTACCGGGACGACCTGATCCGCCACCTGGGCCTGGGCGACGTGCGCACGGTGACGCCCCTGGCGGAGAACGAACGGGCGCTCGACCCCGACGGGATGCTGTGGGCCGCCGATCCCAACCGCTGCTGTTATTTCCGCAAGGTGCTGCCCCTGCAGCGGGCGCTGGAAAGCTTCGACGCCTCGATCACCGGGCGCAAACGCTATCAGGGAGGCGGACGCGGCGCCTTGCCGATCTTCGAATGGGCTGACGGCCGCATCCGTATCAACCCGCTGGCCGGGTGGGACAAGGGGCGCATCAAGGCCTACTTCGCCACCCATGCCCTTCCCCGCCACCCCCTGGAAGCGGACGGGTTCACCTCCATCGGCTGCATGCCGTGCACCGAGCGGGCGGCCCCCGGCGACAGCGCCCGGGCCGGGCGCTGGCGGGGGCAGGCCAAGACCGAATGCGGCATCCACCTGCCGCCGGCGGAGCGGACGCCGACCACCCTGCTCCGCCGCCCATCAACCTCGGCCGGGTGCTAGAACCCTAGCCAACCATCCAAGAAAAAGGCCGCCCCGAAGGGCGGCCCTTTGGCGCTGTATTCCGACGCCCTAGCAGGCGGCCGGGATTGCCTTGTTGGGGTCGAAGAAGGGGACCTCGACAACCTTGGCGGCGACCGGTTCGTCGTGGGCCGGCAGCTTCACCTTGAGGGGCGTTTCCAGGGTGTCGTACGGCTTGGCGATCATCGCCAGGGCGATGTT
>JAJFIG010000405.1 GCA_021775195.1 Rhodospirillales bacterium
CAGCCGGGTGACGGTGATCCAGCGCAGCCCCCACCTCATCGAGCGCGAGGACGAGGACGTCTCTGTCGCCGTCCGCAGTATCCTCGAGGCCGAAGGTGTCACCGTCCACACCGACACCGACGGCGTCGCCTTCGCCAAGGACAACGGGCGCATAACCGCGACCATGACCGCCGGCGGGGAGCCCGTGGAGGTCGTGGGTTCCCACCTTCTGGTTGCCACCGGGCGCCGCCCCAACACCGACGACCTGGGTCTCGAGGCCGCCGGCATCGAGGCCGACGAACGGGGCTTCATCAAGGTCGATGATCAGTTGCGCACCAACATCCCCGGGGTCTGGGCCATCGGCGACTGCAACGGCCGCGGCGCCTTCACCCACACGTCGTACAACGACTACGAGATCGTCGCCGCCAACATCCTTGACGATGATCCGCGCCGGGTCACCGACCGCATCCTGGTTTACGGGCTGTTCATCGATCCGCCCCTGGGCCGGGTCGGCATGACCGAGCGCCAGGTCCGCGAGTCCGGACGCAAGGCGCTCATCGGCCGGCGCCCCATGACCCGCGTCGGGCGCGCCGTCGAAATGGGCGAGACCCAGGGTTTCATGAAGGTCCTCGTTGATGCCGAAAGCCACCGCATCCTCGGTGCCTCGCTCCTCGGCATCGGCTGCGACGAAGTCATCCATTCCCTCATCGACGTCATGTACGCCGACGCCCCCTACACGGTGATCCAGCGCGCCATGCACATCCACCCCACCGTCACCGAACTGGTCCCCACCCTGCTCGGCGAACTGGAACCGTTGGATTGACGTCTTTGTAGCCGAAAGCAATCCATGGTCGTCAGCGGCGGCCCTTCCGTGTTATCGTCGGAGGGGACGCCGGACCAATCACATCACTCAGGGAAAACCCGCGGACATGAGCGATCAAAGCATAAGCGCTGCCGGTCAGGCTCCGACCTTCCGGGGCCGTATTTACGACAGCATCCTCGACACCATCGGGGCGACGCCGCTGGTGCGTATGAACAGGCTGGCTGAGGACGAGGGCTGCAAGGCCCAGCTGCTCGGCAAATGCGAATTCTTCAATCCCCTGGCCTCGGTCAAGGACCGCATCGGCCTGGCGATGATCGTCGCCGCCGAGGCCGAGGGCAACATCGGTCCCGGCGCCGTTCTGGTCGAGCCGACCTCGGGCAACACCGGTATCGCGCTCGCCTTCGTCTGCGCCGCCAAGGGATACCGGCTCATCCTCACCATGCCCGAAAGCATGTCGGTGGAGCGGCGCAAGATGCTTCTGCTGCTGGGCGCCGAGATTGAGCTCACGCCGGCCTCCAAGGGCATGACCGGCGCCATCGAGCGCGCCGAGCAGCTGGTCCGCGAGCATCCCGGAGCGGTCATGCTTCAGCAGTTCGAGAACCCCGCCAATCCACAGATCCACCGCGACACAACGGCGGAGGAAATTTGGAACGATACCGGTGGCGAGGTCGATGCCGTGGTCAGTGGTGTCGGCACCGGCGGCACCCTCACCGGGATCGGCGAGATAATCAAGGCCCGGCGCCCCGACTTCCGCGTCATCGCCGTCGAGCCCGAGGATAGTCCGGTGCTATCGGGCGGCGTTCCCGGCCCCCACAAGATCCAGGGCATCGGCGCCGGTTTCGTCCCCGGCGTCTTGAATGCCGGCGCCATCGACGAGATCCTCAAGATCGGCAACGAGACTGCCTTTGCCATGGCCCGCAAGGCGGCCCGCATGGAAGGTCTGCCCGTCGGCATTTCCGCCGGCGCCGCTATCGCCGCCGCCCTCGAGATCGGCGAACGGCCGGAGATGGAGGGCAAGGTCATCGTCGTCATCCTGCCTGATTTCGTCGAGCGCTATCTCTCCACCAACATGTTCGACCGCCTGGAACAGGAGCTCAACGCCCTGAAGCTGGCGGGTTGAAGAGAGGAGGGGGGTCATGCAGGACAGTGTAGGAGTCTACAAGGCGATCACCGCCAACCGGCTGGCCGACGGCCACGTCGTCTACCTGACCAGGAACGGCAAGGAACTGGGTTGGAGCACCAGCATCGAGGACGCCGCCATCTTCACCGACTCGGTGATCAGCCGCATGCTCCGCCTGACCGACGTTTTCGTTCAGGACAATCTCGTCGTCGAGCCCTACGCCATCGAGATCATTGGCAAGCACAAGCCCCTGGGCGCGCGGGAAGAGATCCGCGCCTCCCGGGGACCCACCATTGCCTACGGATCGGATGCCGTCGCCAGCGAAGACCCCGAGTATTCGATTTAGCGATCACCGTTTCTAAGGCGCCACGCCCAGTTCCTTCAGGCGCTGGGCCGCCTTGCCGTCGCCTCGGGCGGCGGCGCGCCGGTACCAGTGGATGGCCTTGTCCCGGCTCTTGGGCATAGCCCTTTTCCCGGTTTCGTACGCCGCGGCGATGGCGGTAAGGGTGATGCCCTTGTCCTGGGCGCCGGCCTTGACATACCAGGATTCGGCGGCCTTGAGGTCGCGGCCGACGCCGAGGCCGTTGTCGTAGGCGTAGCCCATGTTGAACAGGGCTCCGCCGTTGTTCTGCTCCGCCGCCTTGCGGAACCATTTCAGTGCCTCGCCGTGGTTAACGGGAACGCTCAGGCCCTTCTTGTAGAACCATCCGATGTTGTTCTGTGCCTCGGCGTTGCCCTGATCGGCGGCCTTGCGGTACCAGCGCAGGGCCTCGCCGTGGTCCTTCGTCACCCCGCGGCCGTAACGGTACAGGTCCGCTATGTGGTCCTGGGCCCCGGCGTTGCCCTGATCGGCGGCCATGCGGTACCAGCGCATGGCCTCCTTGTAGTCCTTGGTGACGCCGAGGCCGTAGTTGTACATGTCACCGACATTCTGCTGGGCGAAGGCGTATTTCTGAGCCGCCCCCTTGCGGAACCATTTCATCGCCTCGGCATGGTCCTTCTTCACACCCCAGCCCTGCCGGTGCATGTAGCCGAGATTGTTCTGTCCGTTGCGATGGCCGGCTTCCGCCGCCTTGCGGGACCAGCGCGCCGCCTCCTTGAGGTCCTTCTTCACTCCCTCGCCGTGCTGGTAGGCCCAGCCGATATGGTCCTGTGACGCCGCTTCGCCCTGGGCGGCGGCCTTGTGGTACCAGCGCAGCGCCTCGGCGTGATCCTGCTTGACGCCGCGGCCCTCGGCGTAGGCCCAGCCGAGGCTGTCCTGGGCGTTGGCGGATCCCTGTTCGGCGGCCTTGCGGTACCAGGACGCGGCCATGGCCAGGTCCTGCGTGACCCCACGTCCCTTGTCGTACATATCCGCCAGACGACTCTGGCCCGGGAGATTCCCCATTTCGGCGGATTTCCGGTACCAGCGCACCGCCTCGGAATGGTTCTCTGCGACCCCATGGCCGTTTTCGTGGAGCTGCCCGATGTTCTGCATGGCGTATCCGTTGCCCTGGTCGGCGCTCTTGCGGAACCACGTCATCGCCTGGGCGTAGTCCCGCTTGATGCCCCAGCCCTGCCGGTACATGTAGGCCAGGTTGTTCTGGCCGTTGTCGTGGCCGCCCTCCGCCGCCTTGCGGTACCAGCGCACCGCTTCCTTGAGGTCCTTCGTCACCCCCTTGCCTTGCTGGTACATCCAGCCGATCTTGTCGGCGGCTCCGGCGTGGCCCGCGTCGGCGGCCTTGCGATAGGAAGCCAGTGCCTTGGCATAGTCCCGGGGAACTCCTTTTCCGTCATAATACTTGTTGGCGGTCCGGACATGGGCATCCGCCGTCTGTGTCCTGCCCTGAATATGCAGCGGGGGCGGCGGGATGGGGCGGGGACCCGTACCGGTCGCCGCCGCCCGCGTCGGCGACTCAGAGAAGACCACGGCGGCCATGTCGATGGTGGCCTCGCCGTCGACCTCGACCACGGTCGCGGTAACAGTCTTGCCGTCCACCTTGCTGACCTTCCAGGTTCCCACGGGGATTTCGTCGTCGGCGGTCTTGAAGCTGATCTCCACCGTGTCGCCGACCTTGGGCTGCAGGTCGGACTTGAGGGTGATCGTCACCGTGGTGCCGGCCACCGCCGTCACCGTGCCCTTGAGCTCGGCGGCGGATGCGTCGGTGGTAAGCAGCAGGGCCGCGGTCATGGCGAGGGCGCGGAACCCCCGGATCAAGGATCTCTTCCGTAGATTCATGGCGTGCGACCCTCCTCGATCGTCGTTCCAAATCCGTCAATAGCGATAGCCCAGCGCCGTGACGCACTGCGGCCATTCGTTCATGCCGAAGGTGCCCGATGGGCAGACAGAGTTCAGTTGATCCTCGCATCCCGCCGCCCGCAACCGCTGCTCCACCTGCCGACCGGTGGCGGCACGGCTCGAGAGCTGTCGGCGCGCCTGGTTGGCGAGGGCATTACAGTTGTTCCCCGTGCGCTGGCTGCCGCCGCCACCGCCCGCGCGCCCGCCGCCGCCGGCACTGCCCGACATGGGCGTCGCCGAGCACCGCCACAGGGTCATGGTCTGGCTGCTCTGCTGGTCGACGATGACCATGCGGTTGGAATGCCGTTCGCGCACCCGGCCGCTGCCGTCCATGCCGCCCCGGGTCATGGACTTGAACGACAGCACGCCGTTGTTATGGGTCCAGCGCCCGGTCGAGACCGTCTGCCGGTTATGGATCATCAAGGCCTCGAATTTGCCGTTGGCGAAGAACGACAAACCCACCGTCTGCAACGCCTGTTCGATGCCTTCGGAGATGCCCTCGCTGATGGCGCCGGCGATACCGCCGCCGCCGCTCCCCTGCCGCCCGCTGGACCGGGGCGGCCGGCCGGCACATGCCGTCTTCATGTAGGCCCAAAGGCCGACGAAATAGGCATCGCCGCCCTGCTGCTGGTCGCCGCCGGTGACGCAGGCCGATCCATTGCGGTTGGGCCGCTTGCCGCTGGGACAGGTACACCTGGCGCTCTGGCTGGCATCGTCCCAGGTGGCGATGCTGCCCCGCATCTGGTTCGCGCACACCTGTTTGGCGATGGCGATCTGGGTTTGCTTGTTGCGCCGGCAGGCGTTCTCGGCGCGGCGCCATTCGTAGCCCTGCTTGCACCGGCATACGGCCTTGTTCTTGGCGTTGTCCCACACCCCCTCGCTGTTGGGCCAGCGCCGGCAGTCAAGCCCGGCCACCCGTTCGCGCTGGCTCGGCACGTAGGCCCCCAGCGCGCTCACCACCACCGCCGATCCCCGCTTGACCTTGGTCCCGGCGGCCGGCTTCTGTCCCGTGACCTTGCCCGCGTCGCTCCGCGACGACGCCCGTCCGGCATCCTGGCGCTGAGCCGTCAGTCCGGCATTGGCGAGACGGGTTTTCGCCTGCTCGAAGGTCAAGCCGATGACGCTGGGTACCTGGCGCGCGTCCACCGGCGGCTTGAACACCCGCACCACAACCTGGCTGCCCGCTTTGACCTTGGTCCCGGGGTCCGGTTCCTGGGTCGCCACCTTGCCGGTGTCGCGGCGGGCCGCCGCCATCGGGCCCGGCCTGACCTTGGCCTTCAGGCCCGCCTCCTTGATCCGGTTCCTGGCCTGCTTGCTGCTCAGGCCGACCAGCTTCGGCACCGTGCGCTGGTTGGTCACGGGGGGCGTGAACACCCGCACTACCACCTGGGTCCCGGGCTTGACCTTGGTCCCAGCCTCGGGTTCCTGCCGCTCCACCTTGCCCGCATCCCCCGCCGCCGCCGCCGCCCGGCCCAGCCTGACCTTGGCCTTCAGGCCCGCCTTCTTGATCGCCTTCTTGGCCTGCCTGCTGGTCATCCCGGCCAGCTCCGGCACCGCGCGCTGGTCGACGAAAGGAGCGTGGATCCACAACGTCACCTGTTCGCCGCGCTTCAGCTTGGTCCCCGCCTTCGGTTCCTGACGTTCCACGGTTCCCGACTTCCTCGCCGTCGACGCCGCCTTGCCGGGGCGCAGGCGGACCTTGTACTTGAAGGGCGTGATCTTGCTCTTGGCCTGTTTGCTGGTCAGGCCCACAACCTTGGCCACCGTCCCTTTGTGGCGCCCGGCGCAGCCCGTCGGCGGTGCTCCCTGCAGGCCCGCCATGACGTAGGTTTCGAGCATGCAGTGATCCACCGAGTCCACCTTGCGCCGCTCCTCCCAGGCGTATTGGGTCGGCGCCCGCGCGCCGGCGTCGTCGGGCTTGGCCTGGCGCGGCAGCGCCACCCCGCCGAGGGCGTGGCCCACCAGGTCGCCCCAGGGATCGAAGCGGAAGCTGGCCCCTTCGGTGGCGTTCTGGTGGGGCTCGGCCACGCTCAGGAACTGGGTGATCAGGGCGGCCACGTCCGGTTGCTTGGGATCGACGGCGTTGGGATCGGTGGGGATGTTGGCAACCTGGGTGCCGGTGCCCGAGCCGTCACCACTCGTTCCCGTCCCGGTCCCCGTGCCGGTCCCTGTCCCAGTTCCAGTCCCTGTTCCGGTTCCCGTACCCGTAGCTGTCCCAGTTCCGGTCCCCGTACCTGTCCCGGTTCCGGTGCCGTCGCCGCCCGGTCCGTCGCCCTCGGCCACCTGTCCGCTGCCGCCGCTGTCCCGGGGCGGCCGGTTAAGCTCCGCCGGATGGTCGTAGGGCTTCGCCATCACCCCCGGTTCGCCGGACAGCACCGGCATGTACTTAAGTTGAATGGACCCGGCGTTGATGAAAAACACGTCGTTGTTCATCCGCGTGCCGTCGGACGCCTTCACCTTGGTTCCCGGAGCCAGGAACCCCTTGCCGTCGGTCCGTCTGCCGAAAGTGTATAAGGGGAGCTTGGATTCGATCGTCTGGCTGCGAATCTTGCCGTTGGCACTGAACTTGACGTCGTAGTAGTAATACCATCTCGACGACTTGATCTCCGGCTTCGCCGGCGAAAAGGTCATGTCGATGATGGCCGCGCTTTGCCTCTCGTCGGGCCCGGCCAGGTAGTAGACCCCGGGGCCCCAGTGCTTGGTCAGGGTCGAATCCTCGCAATAGGTGTTCAGGTCCCCCACCCCATCGGAAAGGACCTTCGCCCGCCCCCCCACGTTCAGACCCAGCGAAACGGTCCGCGGCGATGTCTCGTTGCGATCGCGCCAATAGCAACCGTGTTCGTCCAGATTTTGGATGCGCTCGATGATATTGGCCGCCACCGTGAACGGCTTGCCGGGCCGGATCTCCTTGGGCACGGTCGCGATCCGCATGCTGAGGACCCTGCGACGTTCGCCAGGGCTAAAGTGGACATTCGTGTAGCCCAGGGTGTTGGGGCTCCAGTAGGTGACGTTCGTGGACTTCGGTCTTGGGGGCCGCCTGCGAGTTGGAGCAGTCCCGCTTTCGACGCTCTGCACCCGGTGCAGGTAGGACGATGGCGGCTGCGACAGAAGGTGGGTAATCACGCCCCAGCGGCCGGCCGCCGGGTTGGCGGCGGCGAGGTCGATGAGGTTTTCCTCGACCGGGATCAGGCCGCCCCGCTGGTGATCCGGCGCCGGTCCGGGAACGGCATCCTTGGGTCCCCTGACCTCCACCAGCTTGAGGATCGGGGTACCGAAGGGATAGAGGTCCTCGCCATCCACCTTCGCTGGCGGGCAGCCGCCACCGGCCGCGTATTTGGGCATCCTGGGCTTGATCGGCGTCTCGCTGTGGAGCGGCTTGCCGTAAACCAGCATCCATTTCTTCGACCGGTAGGAATGTTTTTCCCCCGTGCGTCTGATCTCGACCGTCAAACGGAGTGTCAGCGTGTCCTTGGGGTCGGGCGGCGCCGATCCTCCGCTGGGCTGGCCGAGGAGCCCGATGCCGGTGTCCGTGGGTGGCGGCGGCGGCGGGCTGTCCGGGTCCCGCGGCGGACGCTTGAGTTCGATCTCGATCTCGCCGCCGCTCCACTCGCGGCCGAAATAGCGCGACTCCCGGCCCTCGGGGCGGGGCTTCTGCTGTCCCTGGGCGCTGACCACCTCGGCCCTGTAGTGGTAGGTATAGGGTGGCTGGCTTTTTTCCGGATCGTACTTGAACAGGATCTCGCTATTCTGGATCGGGTTCAGTTCCTTGCCCCGCTCCAGGGGCAGGTTGATCTGGGTAAAGGAGCGCGCCGCCGCCGTCGCTCTCTTGTCGCCGAATAAGATGATGGCGCCGTCGTCCACCGCCGCCTCCACCTGGGTCGTGAATTCGAACTCCTCCCCCGCGGCCAGGTTCTCGGGCCAGGCCCTCAGGCTCTTGCGCCCCTTGTTGCGCAGCGCCGCGGCGCCGCAGAGGCCGATGGAAAAGTCCTCCCCCGGGGTGATCCGCTCCGGCACCTTGAACACGCTCTGCATGGTATAGGCGGCCAGGGCTCCCGGTTGGACCGTGCTTTCTTCCGTCAGATGCATGTCGCCGGTGGTACGCTCGCCCAGCACGTCGATGTCGTCGCCCGGGTCCCGGGACATCCAGTCGAGGACCAGGTCGCCGGGGCGGGGCCGGGCCTTGAGCGGGATAACCAGCTTGCGTTCGTTGGGTATCACGTCGGGGTCGTCGGCCTTGATCAGCAGCACCAGTTCCGCCTCGGCCTTGTCTTCCTCCGGCGGATCCTTGGGGGTGTCGAAGACCAGCATCACCGCTTTCTCGAACTCGCCCGGCTCGAAGACCACCTTCTGGGGCGATTCCCAGCGGATGTTGGTCATGAACTCCGGCTTCTCGGCCACGGTTACGGTGAAGGTCTGCGCCGTCTCCGCCTCCGCTTCCCCGCCCTGTTCCGGCGTCCGCGGCGGCCTCGGCTCCTCGCCCGGCAGCGGCGGCAGTCCCCCGCCCAGGCGCTGGATGGTGATCTCGATGCGCTGGTCCGTGCGCCCGCTTTCCACCCACGCCGCGTATGGCGGCTTGGGGTCGTCCTCGAAATCGGGTGGTTTCTGCGGCTGCGCCGGAGTGACGGTGACGGGAGTGATCCGCGGCTGCTCCTGGGCCGCCGCCGGCGACACGGCCAGCAGGCCCAACGCCAGGACCCAGAGCAGCAGTCCGCCGCGCCCGTTATCCACCGCTTCATGATGTGCACCGGTTCTCGTCACGCCGCTGTCCTCACTGCCTTTCGCCGGCGACTTCCAGCGCCAGGCTGAACTTCATCCTGGCCCAGGCCCGCAGCAGGTTCTGCTCCAGGGCCCTTTCCTTGAGCACCGGGATGTCGCCGTCCGTCGACATGCTGCCGCTGGCTAGGTCGGCCTTGATCCGCTCGCGCCCGGCGTCGGCCTCCCGCCGGGTCGCGTCGCCGCTCACGTCGTCTTCCGGGCGCCCCTCGACGGCCCGTTCGATACGGTTGATCTCGTTGCGCACCGTGTTCTCGCCCCTGAGGGACGCGTCCATGGCCGTCTGGATGGCGTCCCGGTGCTCGGCCTCGGTGAGGATCCGGATCGTGCCATCCGGGTTGGGCACGAACTTGGGGATGATCAGGGGAATGGGGATGTTCATGTCCCGGTCCTTCATCGCCTTGTAGGTCGAGACCATGCGCTGGAGCATGGAGAAGGCCCGCTGGCGTTCCACCGGGTCGTCCGACTTGCGGGCCTTGTCGTAGGACTGGAACCAGACCTCCGCCGTCCGGGCGATGATCACCGGCAACAACGTCCGCATGCGCTGCAGCGCGATCTGGGCGTTCTCGATCTGCTTGGCGTCGCTATCCCCCAGGACCGACCACATGTCCGGGTTCTTTTCCTTCATCTTGATCTCGGCGAGCCAGCGCAGGACCTCGATATCGCTGATGTCGCCGCCGTCGCCGTCGGGATCGTGCTTGTCGAAGATGGTCTCGTAGCGATCACCGTCGCCGCGCTCGGCCTGCGCGGTCTCCGTCTCCCGCATGGCCTTGGCGTCCTTGTAGATCTGGTTGTGGTAGCTGGCGTCGTCGCCCGTGCCGCCGGCCTTGTCCTTGCGGCCGTTGTAGTGCTTGTTGCCCTCCACATCGCTGATCTGGTAGGCGTCGATGGCGCGCAGGAACACCTTGCCCTTGTTCATCACCTCACCCAGCAGCGCCTTCTTCTTGGCGTCCGTATCCACGGCGCCGACGGCGCCGGGGCTGTAGGCGGGATCGATGATCTTGCCGAAATAGCGCATCATGTCGACCATGAGGCCGTGGCCGTTGGAGCGGTCCAGGGTCACCCATTCCAGGGGATTCTTGGCGCTCTTGCCCCACAGCACCTGGCCGCTGAAGGCATAGTTGTTGCGCGCCCAAGCGCTGCCGCCCTCGGTATAGAAACCGGTCGGGGCCGCGTGCTGCTGGGCGACGTTGACAAGCACGTCGGACACACCCGCCGTCGGCGAATGGAACCGCACCAGGGATTCGACGAAGACCTCCGTATCCATGGTGCTGGGGGTCTTGACCAGCGCCAGCGGGTGGCCCTGTTCGGCGAAGTAGTCGACCAGGTCGGCCTTGAACTCGGCCTGGAACTTGGCCAGTTCCGCCGGCCCCAGGTCCACGTCCAGATAGGCGGTCATGTCGATGTCGCCGAAGATCCCCTGGTATTCCGGGTTGCCTTCAGAAGCGCCGCCCTGGACCACCGAGGCCAGCTTGCCGCCGTACTTTCCGGCGTACCGGTCGTCGTTCATGAAGCCGGCCAACAACCCCTTGACCGTGGCGATCCGGATGGCGTCGATCTTCTTGGCCACCGCCCGGACCCGTTGCTTCTCGCCATAGGTCCGGGCGTTCTCGAAGGAATGCTTCAGGGCGCCGCGGATCACTTCGATGTCGAGCTCCGACCTCAGGACCTGGCCCTCCAGGCCCATCATGTCGCTTCGGGGGACCAGCCGCTCCAGGTCGTCGATGGAATGGGTCTTGGTCACCAGCACGGCCTTCATGTCCATGACCGTCCCGACGACCCGCGCCGTATTCAGCACCGCCGAGGCCTCCGGCGCCTGCGAGGTCCGCAACAGCTCGCCAACGGGGTGGGCCATCAGTTGCTCCAGGGCCAACTTTTTCAAGTTGTCCGCAGCCCATGGCCAGGACAGAAGGGTGTCGACCCAGCCCCGCAGCCGGTCGCGGTACTGGGACACACGTTCGAGTTCGCCGGCGGCGGTACGATAGGCATCGTAGGCTTGGCGCAGTTCCGGGCTGCGGAGTTCGCTGTTCAGTTCCTCGCGTAGGTCCTGGCGCCGGAACTCTTCGGCGGTTGTCCGCGAAGTCTTCTGTTCCAGGACGGTGAGCTCGTTGATCCGGCCGTTCAGGGCCCCGTACCGGGTGTCCAGGATCGCCCGGCTCGCCGCTGCCGAACCGACCAGGCCGTCATAGACTTCAGTCTGCGTGATCCAGTTGACGCTTCTTCCTGCCCCGTATGAAATGGTCCCCTCGAGGG